>JBDUAM010000158.1:0-5006 GCA_040004655.1 Chthonomonadales bacterium
GGCGAGCTCGAGCATTTCGCCGGAGTCGAGGTCGACCACGGCGCCCGCCGTGCCGAGCAGGTCGCGTATTGGAAAGGTGATTCGACGCGCGCGTTCGAACCCTGTGGATGGGATGCCCGGCTTCCAGACGAGCGTTGCACCAACGACGTTCGTAATCGTGAAGGTCTGCGTTTCACCGTTCTCGGTAGTTGTTCCGGACAGAAGTGGCCGAATAGTAAGGACGTTGCCCGTAATCGAGAAATGAGCGCTGGTCACCTCCGCAGGGGTCAGGGCAATTCCATGTTTGATAGTCATGGTAAGAGTAATGGTATTGCCGCTTACGGCGTATGTGCCAGCGTTTGATCCGCCAGCGTTGACCTCTTGAAACGAGAGGTCTGCCCTGAGCAAGATGGTGTCGTTGACGCCGCATTCATTGATGACAACGCCACCAACCGTGAGCGTTCCCGGGCAGTTAACGGCCGCGGATCCGTCTTTGGCAATGGTCGCGGATTTCCAGTCGCCGGCAATGATGTGGTTGGTTCCACCTCCGCCTCCACCGCCTCCGCCCGAAGATCCGCAACCGGCAACAACGACAATCCCAACAATGGAGAATATCTTCTTTAGATTTGTCACTTCCGTGATCCCTTCAAAACAGATTTGCGCATCGTGATCAGCCGTGCCCATGTACTAATTTAGAATTCTTACATTGCCTGATCGCAACATAAGGAGATTATTCATCACGAGAGAATAGTCCTGCTTTGTTATGAGGACAGACACACTTAATGTGCTGGATTCGGTATCGTTGGATTTAGTGGATTTGGACTGATGATCCGCCGGTGACGTCGCAGAAGGAAGTAAGCTTCCTCAAACATTGGGGTTGAAAACTGGACATCAGACGACCTACGGATATAGGGGGTTGCTGTTTTTTTTGGGAGGTCCGCAAATACAATTACCGCTACCTTAGCGTAGACGGCGAGCTAACCGGAGCTTATTCCGACACGCTTGACACTTCTACGTTGCCTTAAATTGCAAAAAAAATTACGCCCGCCGTGTAGATTTGTGCCCAAATATTTGGTTCAACATCAAGGAAATTGTATATTTGCACGCCGATCTATCCCTTTTCTGTAACTTATCATTGATTTCTCAATCGAATATTGACATGCTGGGTGATCGAGATGACAATCTCAGCTCCAAAGTAATTCTAATAAATGAAAGGAATTTGTATTCTTACGCAAATGTGGGCACCCCACATAACTGACATGGAACTCACATAGCACTGATCGTTAAAACAATAATTGAACCTTACTATTTCAAGACCCTGTAAAAGTGCGGTGTCTTCAATGGTAGGAAGAGGAACATCCCGATGCCCCCAATCGATTTTGTTCACACCAATGACCTGTTGTATAGCGCACAACTCATAAACTTCGCCACGAGATTGCCTGACTACATTGCCATGTTCAATCTCGTTGATGCAGACATCGCTACAGCTACAAATGACGCACTGTTCTTTGAGACATACATTGACTACTCCGCAACAGTCTGCACGTACTCATGTGAGCTGGTGAAGGGCAAAAACCAGATTCGCAGCGGCGTAATTACTGGCAATGGTCCAGCCGCGCTAAAAGTTTTGGACCCTGGCGAATGCTTTACAAGCGTTGCTCCGGGCATCGACAACCGATTTCGTGAGCTCGCTGCCCGCATAAAAGCACAACCAAACTACACGCCCGCCATAGGCGCCGACCTCGGCATTGAAGCGATCGTCGCCCACCAAATTATCGAATTACCGAGCCTGAAGGGCGTTGCCGAGCCACATGGCCTTGTTTATTTGACATTTCAAAAACAAGGAAACGTTGGCGTAACCATCAGGAGCCAGCGCGGAAATGAAAACAGTTTTAAGAGTCTCGCAAATCCACGGAGATCGCCGTATGTTGACACGCGCTCAAACCTATTTAGCGGTGTATCGGAGGTCCGAAAATACAAATACCGTTACCTCAATGCGGACGGCATCCCCACCGGACCCTATTCCGACACGCTTGAGATTACTACGGAGCCATAAGTTGTAAATGGAAACAACTCCCGAATTGGGGGTCGTTGTTTTTGGGGATGGCCGCAGGTACAAATTCCGTTACCTCAACCCGGACGGCGTGCCCATGGGAGCCTATTCTGACACGGTGGAGAAAAGGTCACCCTCGGTTATTCGCTCAAGGGATCAAAGTCTGAGATCACGGTGAGGGTGGTACTTGTATCGGAGACGGCCGGGTTTCGGTCGGAGAGTTGCAATTTCTCGCCGGCGCCGAAGGCCGGTCCGTCGACGGAGTAGGACCAACTACCAACGTTGAGGATTGAATTATCGACGTCCCCCATGCCACGGGGGGCGTCGATTTTTGTGGTTCTTTCAAAACCCGGTGTGGTAATATTTACACTGCAAACGCGGCAATTCTCGTGTAGGAGCCTAATGTGAAGCGAAATCAGATGCCGTTGGTCGCCCTGCTCGTTGTTGCAGTGGGTTGCCGAAATAACTCTCTCTCGTCATCCCCGCAGGCAAAAGTTCGTCGAGAAACCAGTGCAAAGTTGCGAGTAGGTATGACAACCAAAGAGGTGGCCCAGACTTTAGGTCAGCCGACCGAATTCAGACGTGGTAACGCAACCAGAGACGACGTAGCAGTTTACAAGGTCACCGACCAAACTTTCACCATCTACTTTTATCAAGATCGTTTAACCAGATACGTATCCTCGCAACAGCCCGTCAATCGTTAGGCAGTCGTGGTCAACAACCAAAACCACAGAGGAGCCATTATGAAACGCAGCGGCTTTACCCTGATTGAGTTGCTCGTCGTGATCGCCATAATAGCGATTCTCGCTGCTATTCTATTCCCAGTATTCGCGCAAGCCCGAGAAAAGGCTCGACAGGCCACGTGTATCTCCAACCTTCGCCAGATGGGCATGGCGACCCGAATGTACGTTCAAGATTACGACGAACGATTCCCCCAGACCAAACAAACCAGCGCGGATCCTGCCAATGACGATGCTGATGGCAGTCTGGAAGACCCGGATTACGGTTCCATATTCGTAATGATTCTGCCCTACTCACGTGGCGGCGGCGGCACCGAAGATGACCTTGCCAAACAGGGCATGTATTCTTGCCCCTCTGATTCCGCTCCTTTTGATCCGCTTTGTCAACAATTGTATAATCCTCCGGGACCAAAGGTCATTTCCTATCTGGTCAACGGTTATTTTGTGTGGGGCCTGATAGACGCTGCCATAACCAAACCCGCGAGCACCATTATCTTCACGGAACGACGCAGCATGGCGGCCGGATCGCCACAGGTTGATCCTTTCTGCGATGATATCTATCACCCCTGGTTCTATCCTGCCATTAATTCCCTCGCTCCGGCGAATGAGATGGAGGAGGTTACAGGTGCAATTGCAGCACAGCGCCACAGCGGCGGGTCTGTGTTTACGTTTGCAGACGGTCATGCCGGGTGGAAGAAGTTTGCACAGACCTTCAACCCCAATTCTGTAAACCTGCACAATCCGAACCAGTAACCAATGGTGTCTGGACTAATGATCCGCAAGCGACGTCGCAGCAGGTAGTAGAACTTCCCGACTTCGGACCCTATTACCAGAGAAACAATCGAACCCCCGAAATCCGGGGGTCGATTGTTTTGTGACGGTTGGTTCAGCGAAATTACGCGGGAGGTACCAACGATACTCGTTAAAGTGGCGTTACGGCAGGGCCAAAGGTCAGTGTCTCACCCGTTTCAAAATTGGAACCATTCGTCAGGGGTCGAACAGAGAGCGTGGCGTTGGTAACGGTAAAATGGGCAACCCTTATTAGCGCAGGGTTCTGGGTAACGCCATTTTTGATCGTGTACGTGAGGGTAAGTGTGTTGCCGCTGGCATTGTAAGTCCCAGAACTGGATCCGGCGATAACAGTTTGCGTAAATGTTCCATTCGCGTTGAACACGATGGTATCGTTCGTGCCGCAGCTATCTACGATGGCGCCCCCGACGACGAGATTTGCCGGGCAACGCAGAGTGGAGGATCCATCCTGCGCGATAGTCGCTTGTATCCATGTGCCCAATACTACTGCGTTCTGGTTGCCACCACTTGACGAACCGCATCCCGCAATGATGACAAGGCCTGCAACGGCAAAAAGTCGTTTGAGTAAAAACATTTCTTTTTGATCCCTTCAATACATATGCACAGCGTAATCAGTCCGACGCTTGAACGGAATGTGAACAATTATTATTACTAACCGCGACGTGGTTTGGTTCCTCGCCGACGGGATTGGCACTTCTTCAATGAAACCATTGCGACTCAAACACAGGTATGTGCCAAAATGGACCCATAAACCAGACATCCGCCGTAGGAGCCTTCCATGAGCGATGATCAAATACCAGTGCAGGAAGTCCCACCGCCAAAGACCGGGAAATCTGGACCCTTCAAAATATTTGCATGCTGCGGTATCGGCTGCCTCGGTGTGATTGTACTGCTGGTGATTGGAATTCTGTACTCCGTCGGCAAGTCAGGCGACGCCATCCACAGAGCCGATCTCGTTGCGCAGGAGTTTATTGCGGACGTGGATCAGAATCAGTACAAGAAAGCCTATGCTCTGGTGTCGTTACCATGGTCCACCAACATCTCTGAGAAGACGTCTGAAGAGACTTTCAAGCTGTGGCAGAAGATGGTGGGTAAATTCGGGAAGCCCAAGCTCACGGGCCAGTACTGGTACGGCGGCACAGGTGGAGAAAAGGTCACCCTCGGATATTCGCTCAAGGGATCAAAGTCCGCGGTCACGGTGAGGGTGGTACTTGTATCGGAGACAGCCGGGTTTCGGCTGGAAAGCTGCAATTTCACGCCAGCGCCGAAGGCGGGTCCGTCGACGGAGTAGGACCATCAGGATTAGAATATCGACGTCCCCTACGCCATGGGGGGCGTCGATTTTTGTTGATCCTCACATGTTCTACCCATCCATTTTATGTTCCCTTAATGCACAGTTAATGACCGTAATGCATCCTCTAATG
>JBDUAM010000619.1:0-16943 GCA_040004655.1 Chthonomonadales bacterium
ACGTCGTCGACGAAACTAAGTCTTCTTAGTTTCTCGCCAGTAGCTAGTTAAGTAATGCGCATCCAGCAATGGATGCGCATTACTTGTGTTTGGCTATAGGGACGCAGAAAACCACAGTGCGAGTTGCGGGCTGGATTTATTTACACCAAACGTGCCTCTATTTTGTCTTGAATTTATCAGTCGCGGATGCCCGAGTCCAACATCACCCTGATTTTTCCGTTTATCTCGATCGCTTTACAGAAGTCCTAAGAATTTCAGGTTGAGGTGCGTGTCCGTTAACGATATACAAGTACAATAGTTACGTAATTGCGAACCTGACCTGACAACACGTCAGAATTTTTAATAAATGTCTGTTAAGGGTTGCAAAATGTTTGAAAAAGAAATATACTGTGTGATGACGAGCTTTCTTGCTGGTTAGTTCGTCGAAGTCGTAATACCGCTTGCCGGTGTAATTGCGGATTTTGTGAACACGGAATTTCGGTAGTAGTCACACAGATGTGGACGCCGGAATCCCTTTGTAATGCTTTCACATTGTATCGTTGCACGGTGATCATGTGAACAGCGCCCTTGCACGGGGCGTAGTTGGACGCGTATCGGAACATTTCCAATTTGATGTACGGTCAATTGTGCGAAATTGGTTCTGAATACGTAGCAATCAATCAGACGTTTTGTAAGGAACAGAGGAGCGTTTTAAGATGAATAACACCCTTAAAGCCCTGCTTGCTGTTGGAACAATGGCTTTGGCCATTTCTTCCGCAGGAGCTCAGGTGACAGTAGCATCAGTTTCAAACCGGGCAGGCGATGTCACGAACTATTATGCCTACAAGCAGAATGGTGGCAACGGCAGCTTCTTTACATCCCTGGACGCTGGCGTAACCAACAACACGGTCCCAGTATCGTTTACGTTTAACATTCCGGTACCGCAGTTTACCAATACTATTGCACGTGCGGCTATCTTCTTTGGCATCACGAACAATGGTGGTTGTACGGTAACGGGTGGTAAGACCACTCAGTCACTTAACGGCGGAACGATCAATGTTCTCGTTTCTCCAGATGACCCATTATATGGAAATAGTGGTACGATCTCGCACCACGGAAACGAGATTATTTTCTCGGCAACCTTTACGAGTTCTGGTCTTTCCCAGGACACCACCGCCGGTAACCCGAACCCGACATTCGGCTTCAAAGACCCGACGGACAATGTTGTATTCACCTCCCCATATTTCAATAGCACAAGCCCACGAACTGGAACGTTCTCGTTCCCGTCCGGTGGATCACTGGTTTGTGCAGGAACTGGTGGAGCGGGACTTAACAGCATCGTATTAGGTGGCAACGGCAGTTTCGCTGCTTCCGCCGCGGCCAGTGGCGTTCCGGAGCCAGGCGTGGTTACCATGCTTCTTGGCACGGGCGTTGCGGCCAGCATGGTTCTCATGCGACGTCGCAAGCGAAACTAAGTCTTTATAGTTTCCAGATAGTATGCAGGATGCGCATTCAGCAATGGATGCGCATTCTGCTTTGTGTGGCAGGCATAGAATAGCCCGATCTCAATCTGAGATCGGGCTATTCTATCTTTGTTTACTGTCTGGGTTTTTATACCGCAAACTGCTTGAGGTAGGTAGCGAGGGCTTCGGCGCCTTCAATTGGGAAGGCATTGTAAATAGAAGCTCGGAAGCCTCCGACAGAACGATGCCCCTTCAACCCGTCCATGCCCAGCGCTTCGGCGCCAGCAAGGAATTCTTTCTCTCGGGATGCGTCTCGCAGGCGGAACGTAATGTTCATGAGTGATCGATCTTCTTTAACGGTTACTGCAGGATCATAAACGTCATAGTGAGAATCGAGGGCGTCGTAGATCACGTGAGCCTTTTTCAGGTTATTAGCTTCAACAGCCTGGAGACCACCATTCACTTCAATCCACTTTAGCACCAGGCCGACAACATAGACTGAGAAGACAGGAGGAGTGTTGTACATGGAGTCAGATTTGGCGTGTGTCTTATAGGCCAACATAGAGGGCAGGTTTGAAGTAGCCGTTTCGAGGAATGACTTTTTGCCAACCACGATCGTCACGCCCGCAGCCCCTGCATTTTTCTGCGCGCCTGCATAGAAGAGATCGAACTTGGAATAGTCCAGGTTCTTCGCCATGATATCTGAGGAGACGTCGCCAATGAGCGGAACACCTTCTGTTTTGGGAAGGTAAGACCACTCTGTGCCTTCAATGGTATTGTTGGTAGTGATATGCAGGTACCTGGCATTTGGAGTTAGGACAAGGTTCTTGGGAATGTCCGAGAACTGCTGTTGCTCTGAAGATCCGGCAATGTGTACGTTGCCGTATCGCAGGGCCTCTTTTATAGCTTTGGCTCCCCATTCGCCCGTGTTTACGTAGTCGGCGACCTGCTCGGCCCCGAGAAAATTCATAGGGACCATCGCAAACTGCAGGCTTGCCCCACCACCCAGGAACATGACCTGGTATTCATCTTCAGAGAGGCCGAGTACTCGAAGCAGTCGAGTTCGAGCGTCTACGTGAATGGCTTCATAGTCCTTGCCGCGATGGCTCACTTCCAGAATGGACATTCCAGAGCCATTGATCTCCAGAACTCCGCGGCTCGCTTCTTCCAGAACCGGCACAGGAAGAATAGCAGGGCCGGCGCTGAAGTTGTAAATTCGTTTCATAACTTTGTAAATACCTCTGGTGGGCGTATTGAGCGTCGATTTGTTTGTTTAGCAACGCATGCCATGCGCGAAATGCTTGACAGATCGCTTGCCTTGTCGACATAATCTTTCACGCGTTGCTGGATGTTACACTTGTGACCGTAAGGTGTCTGAATACAGTAGATCAAGTCGATTCAGGTCAGTATTATGTCAGACAAACGAGAGTCCTACAAGTTCTTACAGGGCTCGTTGTATAAGTAAACTATGTCAAAAACCAATTTGTCCCAACTGAGTCGGCGAAATAGACCAAAAACCCGTACCCGAAGACTGATCGGGTGGGTCGATCCGGGTCGATTTGCAATTGCTTCATTAACGGCAATTCTCCTCGCCATTCTCCTTGCTTTTCACTTCCTCCCTGACCGCGTCTCGGTGAACATTGGTGAGCGGAGTCCTGTAGAGATTCACGCTACCCGGGGCGTCGCCTTTGTCGATACCGACGCTACTCTCCGTAAGCGGCAAGATGCAGCGCTACGAGTCCCAAGCGCGTACGATCACGACCCAATTGCCGTGGCCCAGGCATCATCTGTCGTATCTGATACCTTTGATACTATTTCGCGGATCAGGACTACGCCACCAGACATCTCGACTCAGAGACGGATCGATACCGCTGTACATGAATTCGGCACGCTCTTTACGCCAGATGAGATTAAGTTTCTGGTTACCTGTAAACCTGCTCAACTCAGTAGGCTGCTGACAGCAGCCAGGCGTCTTGTAGAGGCGAGCATGACCAGGGTTATTCGGTCGGATACAAATGACCTTGTTCACGTTAAGGCTGATTTTGTGGAGGGAACACGCGCGGCAGTAACTTCTGTGACGGAGCAAACGATTTTGCAGGCCGTTGGGTCAAAAGCTCTACGATCAACTTATCGGGTTAACGAACTAAAATCCCGGCAGGCACGCGATGCCGCAATGCGCTCTCACACGCCCGTGACCGGTGAGGTCAAGATGGGCGACCTGATCGTACGTCAGGGTGAGATTTTCACACAACTGCATTATGATCAGTGCCTTGCCCTTGGCTTGATCAGTCCGAGAATAGACGCGAGCTCGCTCGCTTCGATCTTTGCGCTCTCCCTTGCAATGGTATTGCTCGTGGGAATATACATTCGAACACACTTCTTAGATATCTACAATAACTATGGACTGCTGGTATTGCTGAGTTCGGTGGTGATTGCCAGTGTACTTGGATTGAAAATCTTTGGGCAGATGCTTGGCATACCTTTATCTTTAGTTCAGGTTGGCTACTTTGGATTGATGATGGTTGTAGCTGCGGGAATGATTATCACCCTTCTGCTCAATTCGCAGCTTGCTATTGTGATTACGGCTCTGCTTTCCGTGCTATCCGGATTGATCATGAACCACGAGCTTCGATTTGCCGTGATGACGCTCATGAGCAGTCTGGTAGGTATTTTCAGCGTTACCAACATTAGGGCGAGGGGACACCTTGTTCGCGCGACTGTTGCAATTGCGGCTATGAGCATTGGCATGGTCTGGATACTGGGTGGGTTACAGGGAGATACGCAAAGTGAGATGGCGGCCGGGTCGGCGTGGGCTGTAGTGAGCGCGGCTTTTGCCGTGGGCATATTCTGGTTTGCCGTGACCGTGCTTGAGCGTCCATTTGGCATTTTGACCCATGCATGGCTTCTGGAACTCTCTGCGTCGGACCATCCTCTGCTTCGTGAACTCTGCGTGACTGCCCCGGGGACCTACGCGCATTCCATCATGGTGGGAAACCTTGCGGAAGCCGCCGCGGAGGCCATAAAGGCCGACGCACTCTTCTGTCGAGTCGCGAGTTATTACCACGACGTTGGCAAGATGCGTCGGCCGCACTGCTTCGTGGAAAACCAGATAGGCGACAATATTCATGACAGTTTGAATCCATCGTTGTCTGCCCTGATCATCGCATCGCACGTTCGTGACGGCGTAGAGATTGCTACGTCGCATAAGCTGCCAGCGCAGATCAAGGCGATTATTTCTGAGCATCATGGCACCACGCTGATCCGGTATTTTTACCATCAGGCGCTCGCGAATTCGCAAGAGGCCAAGCCCGATCCTATCCTTGAGCAGCACTTCCGTTATGAGGGTCCGAAGCCCCAGAGGAAGGAGTCGGGTATTATTATGCTGGCGGATACGGTTGAAGCTGCCGCTCGATGTCTGGATAAGCCTTCACCGTCCCGCATCGAAAGTCTTGTAGAATCACTCATTCATGAGAAGATGACCGATGGTCAACTTGATGAGTGTGATCTGACATTCCGGGATATTGATCAGATACGATCAGCGTTTGTGCGATTGTTGAACGCGATGCTGCATAGTCGCATTGATTATCCCGATATGGTTCGCACGGACGAAGGCATTGTTGTTGAATTGCCGGAGAGCGCCGTGGGAGCTTAGGAGTTCTGGAATAGAGTCGAAAGCGTCCGTAATTGTAAAGAACGCGCTCAGCCGTGATATAGACATAACGCCTCTCAAGCGAGCAGCCATTCGCACGCTCGAAGCAGAAGGGGCGGAATCTTCTGAGGTCAGTATCCTTCTGACAGATGATGCCCAATTGCATGAACTCAACCTGGAATATAGAAGCCAGGACAAACCCACTGACGTTCTCTCCTTTGCGCTTCGCGATCACGTCGCGAATGAGTCGTTTTCCCCGGCCGCAGTTACCGTTGAATATCTCGAACCTCTTGGCGACGTGGTGATCTCTTTGGAGACCGCGGAGCGCCAGGCTGCTACTCATGATCGGACTCTGGATCAGGAGCTCTGCTTGCTGACTGTTCACGGCATATTGCACCTGCTTGGGTATGACGACATGACGGATGAAGGCGCAGAAGAGATGCAAACGCGTGAGCGTGCTTTGGGAGTCCGCAGGTAATGCCAAGAAAGCGCGCGATCAAAAGTTTTAAGTATGCAGGCGACGGAATTCTCCACTGCTTCCGCACGCAGCGGCACATGCAGATCCACTTCTTAATGCTGTTGCTGGTGCTTACCTCCGCGCTTCTGGTCGGCATGGAAGCGCGCGACATTGTTACTCTGCTTATCTGTATAACGCTGGTAATTTGCGTTGAAATGATGAACACAGCCATCGAGACGGTGGTGGATATGATCACACAGCAATATCACCCTCTTGCCAAATTGGCAAAAGACGTAGCCGCCGGCGCCGTGCTGGTGGCCTCGGTGAATGCTGTGATGGTAGGCGGACTGATTTTCCTGGATAACCGCCGATTGCAGAAGATTCAAGTGAATGTAGAGTTTAAGCCGCCTGAGATTCCCATTGTATTGATAGTAGGAGTGCTGGTTTTGACCTTAACCGTGATTATGTCCAAGTTGATCACTGGCAGGTCTAATACGGGCATCTGGCACGGTGGAGTGGTAAGTGGCCACAGCGCCATAGGTTTCTTTCTCGCCATGACCATTCTTTTTACGTCGGGAAACACCTTTGTTGCTATCCTCGCTCTGCTGATGGCATTGATCATCGCGCAGAGTCGGGTTGAGGCGGGTGTACACTCGGTACAAGAGGTTGTGCTTGGAGCCGTCGTGGCGATCTTCTTGACCTCCAGTATCTACTACTTTATGCCCGCAGCACGCAGTGTGCTTTTGAAGAGGTACAGTCGACCTAAGGCGGCAATCACGATACCATTAAACAGACAACTGCTGGTTCTCACCCAAACGGACTTCAACCATGGAATCTGATCCACCTCTGCCAGTGTTAAGCACTCCTCTAAAAACGGCAGTCTTCGCGGTCGCACTCCTCGTCGTCGGTCAGAGTTGTCGGGCTGAATCGGGGAGCGGTGCGAGCGTAGGAATTTATGATACGGTCTGGCGCGACCTTGCCATTTTTGGCGTCCTTGTCATTGTAACGGCAACCTTCGTGCTGGCAGAAACTGCCATGCTCATGGTTCGCCGTACTCGCATGGAGCAGTTGGCAGAAGAAAAGGTAAAATCGGCCCAGATTGTTCTTCGTTTGCTCAAAGAGCCGACCCGACTACTTGCCACATTGCAAGTGGGGCTTACCCTGGTTCAGTTGTTCTCGGCCGGTGAAGCCGCGAGCCAATTCGTCACGCCACTGGCCCACTGGTTGATTACAACGTTTGGCGACACTTCTTTTATGGGCAGAAACGCTTACAAGTTTGCTTTTCCGACGGTCATTCTGATGGCCGCCCTGATTACGCTGGTAGTGGGGGAGATCTCCCCAAAGAGCGTGGCCATACGCAATGCCGAGCGACTGTCTATGGCGTTTGCTCGTCCTGTTTTGGCGTTGCAGTTCATCCTGTGCATTCCCGTTTCTGTGGTCACCTTCTTTTCTAACCTCGTGGTCCGACCTCTGGGAGGGGTACCAACTTTCCACACCAGTGTCTACAGCGAAGAAGAGCTGAAGATCATGGTGGAGCAGAGTGAAGAGCATGGTGTGATCGAGGCGGAAGAAAAGGAGATGATTCACAAAGTCTTCCAGTTCGCCGATACGCCCGTTCGCCGCGTGATGACGCCCCGATTGGATGTGACGGCTATAGAGGCCGACGTCACGATTGATGAACTGATTAGGTCCGTGGTAGAGAGCGGCCACTCTCGTCTTCCCGTATATGACGACATCCTCGATAATATTGTCGGTATGATCCATGTAAAGGATGTTCTACGTGTTGCAGCTGGTCCGTCTGATCCAGTGACCGTTCGTGGAATTATGCGACCCGCATATTTCGTACCAGAACATAAGCCCGTCGACGACTTGTTGGCAGAATTCAGAAGTCACAAAACCCAGATGGCCATCGTTCGAGATGAATATGGCACGGTAATGGGGGTTGTTACAATTGAGGACCTGTTGGAAGAGATTGTCGGAGAGATTCAGGATGAGTATGATGTGGAAGAAGCGATCACGTTTGTCACGGATGAGGATAACCAGTCCGTTGTAGTGGATGGAATGGTGACAATTTCTGATTTCAATGAGAGAATGGGAACAGAAATTGCTGAAGACGAATCAGATACATTAGCTGGATTTGTCTTTGGCCTGATGGGGCACCAGCCCGAGACCGGAGAACAGGTAAACTGGGGTGGTATGGAGTTTACTGTTGTCGAGACCGACGGCAGGCGAGTGCAGAAGGTTCGCATTCAGAAGATTGAAGATTCAGAGGCACAGGACGAGGCCGAAGCCGAAGCGGCAGAGATTGCCGCCACTGCTGCTGAGAATCACGGGGCAGGTAATGGTAAGGCAGAATAATGGTGTATTTTGAAGGGGCCGCCGAGCAATGATGCAGGGAAAACGAGACATATTCGCACAGGTGATGGGCTTTCTCGTGTTCCTGACGGGGGTTGGCGTGATTCTGACGGTTCTCTTCCTGGCTCTGGAGATGTTTCGGGATGAGAAACTCGGGATTAAAACTACTTCGGGTCCCACCATTTCGGCAACGGACCTCGGTGTAGGTTTTGGCGTGCTTATTTTGAAAATTGCATTGTTGTTTCTGGGGAGCATATCGGGCTCCTTGATTGCAAATAAGGGAATTCAGTTGTACTTTACAGGTGCAGGCCGGCCCAATATGTTGTCCCGGGCAACGGATGTTATTGTTGAGACTCCGGAAGAAGTTGCGGTAAGCTCATCCGTTCCCAAAACAGCCCATCTTTCTTGACAACCAGTTAGATATCGATCTCGGTTCGCGGCGGTCGGTTCATTAGCGAACTGATGGCCTCCCTCACCGATACATTCTCAAACAAGGCTGTGTACAGCGCCGAACATATCGGCATCTCCACTTTCAGCTTCGTCGCAACCAGGTGGATTGCTCGGGTCGTAGGCACACCTTCCGCAACCTGTCCGATTTCTGAAACTGCTGCGTCGAGCGATTTACCCTGGCCCAGCGAAAACCCAACCCTGTAGTTTCGAGATAGTCGACTGTTCCCCGTCGCGATCAAGTCACCGACGCCTGCAAGGCCGAGGAACGTGTTCGTTTGTGCGCCCATGCGGTCACCAAGTCGAGTAATCTCTGCCAGTCCCCTGGTCATCATGGCTGCGCGACTGTTATCACCAAATCCCATGCCGTCGGATATGCCCGCCGCTATTGCAATTACGTTTTTCATGGCTCCTGCCAACTCGACCCCAATGACATCTGAACTAGTGTAGACCCGAAAGAATGATCGATTAAATAGTTCTTGAATTCGCTTTGTTTGGTCGGGATCGGACCCTGCTACAACTGTTGCTGTGGGAATTCGATTGGCGACTTCCAGAGCGAGGTTTGGTCCGCTCAATACTAGCGGCTCCTGTTTACAATTCAGGGATTCACGAAGGATTTCGCTCATGCGTAATCCAGTTGACTCCTCGAGGCCTTTGGTGGCGCTGAGAACTGTATAATCGCCACACGGTATACCTCGAACAGCTTGAGCGATCTCGCGTAAACCGGCGGAAGGGACGGCGAATATTACCAGATCCGCGTCATCGAGCGCTTCTTGTAAATCAGCGGTAGGGTGGATGTTTGCGGGCAGATGAACGGACGGAAGATAGCGGAGGTTCTCGCGATGGGTGTAAATGCTCTGCGCTTGTTGGGGATCGCGGGACCAGAGGGTGATTGGCGATTCGGCAGGGAGAATGGTGGCCAGCGCGGTTCCCCAGCTACCCGATCCTAATATTGCTACTCGATGGGTTTGTTCCACGTGGCCATCCACTCTCCTGAGCTTATCCTACTTACCTTTTAAACGTCTTCACTGTATCCGTAATCGCGCGTGTGGGCTTCTTCCAGATAGAGCGCGAGCAAATCGATGCAGGCTTGAATGTCTTCTACATACGCCATCTCATTTACCGTGTGAACGTAGCGAGTGGGGATCGAGAGCGTGAAGCTTGGTACACCGCCGCCCATTCGTTGGATACCGCCGGCATCTGTGCCGCCACGTGCGAGGATCTCCATCTGGTATTTGATGCCATTCTTTTCCGCAACGTCTCGGAAATGGCGGACCAGTTTTGGATGGCAGATAAGACTGGAGTCCATGATCTTGATCGCTGCGCCGAAGCCTAATCGCGTGATCTGTTCGTGGTCCTGCGGGCCTGGAAAGTCATTGGCGAGGGTGATGTCGACGGCAATTCCGATATCAGGTTTGATGCCATATGCGGAGGTAATGGCGCCTCGAAGGCCCACTTCTTCTTGCGTAGTAGCGACTGCGAAGACGTCACACTTGTGGCTGCCGAGTTTTCGCAGGGCTTCCAGCATTACGAATACACTGACTCGGTCATCGAGCGTCTTACTGACAACGGCCTTGCCCACCAGTTCGGCGGTTCGCGCCATCGTGACGGGGTCGCCGATTTCTACTTTTTTGGCGACTTCGGCAGCCGTAAGACCAAGGTCGACAAAGAATTCATCTACCTTTGGCGGCTTCATCTCATCTGCGGTAATCAGATGTATTGGCTTGGCCGCCGGCATAAGTGTGCCGAGAAGCGATTCACCGGCGAAGCCGTGAACATACACTCGCTGGGCGACCATAGTTCGAGGATCCCAGCCGCCAATTGGCTGAAGTCGAATGAAGCCGTCTTCATCGATAAATTTGACGATGAATCCGATCTCGTCCATGTGCGCGGCGATCATGACTTTAGGTCCGCCGGAGCCCGGTTTGAACCCGATCACGTTACCCATGACGTCGGATGTGATCGATTTTACGAGTGGCTTCATTGCTTCGACCACAACTTTTCGAATGGGCTCTTCGCGACTGGAGATGCCAGGTGTCTCGCAGAGAACCTTGAGTAAGTCAAAATTCATTTAGCTGTTTACCTTTGGAATGCTGGACCACGCGACGAAATCTCGACTCGTGATTCTGAAATTGGAATAATTGCGCGCGTCATAAAAGAAGGTGACGCCAACATTGCATATTCGCCAGAAGAGTCTATTAGACCTTCTCAGGCAGCAATTCCGTCTGTCCAGAACGCTTGTTTGCCGACGAGGCGTTCCAGTGTGGATTTTAGAGGTTCGCTGTATTCCACCCGCAATCTGGAGCGAAGGACGTGGTCTTTTCCGCCTTGCGTTAAGTGCAGATAGATGGGCGTCGTGCCCTTGTATGTCTCCATCGCGGCACGCAACAGGTGGAGTACGCCCTGCTTCGTGGGGTCGAGGGAGATGTGCAGCGCAGAGCTTATTCGCATGGAGCTTGTGTCAATAAACTGTTCAAGGAGAGCAATCTCATCGGCCAGAAGCTCGACGTTGCGCCCAGCTTCTTCGTCATCCATGCGGACTTTTTCTCGACTGGAGACGCGACCGCGAAGGATGACCGCTTTGTCTTTGACAATGAACCGCTCAAAGTCTTTGAATACGCGCGGAAAGACGGTGACCGCCACGCTCTTGCCATGTACGTCTTCAAGTGTGAGGTAGGCCATCTGTTCATTGTTCTTTTTGGATCTGAATGGTTTGATGAAGGTGATGAGTCCACCGATAGAGACTACATCTTTCGGACCCTTCAAATACAGTGTATCCACGCTATCTGGAGCCTGTTGCTCTATCACGTTTCGGTACTGTCGCAATGGATGGTCGGAAATGTATAGACCAAGAAGGTCGCGTTCAAACTGCAAAATCTCGCCGAGGCTGTACTCGGGCATTCTCGGGACGGAGAAGCTCTCGCGATGTTGGCTTACGTCAATTTCATCGGAGCCGAATAGGTCGCCCTGACCCGACTCTTTATCCCGCTGCGATTTGGCTGCAATCTGGCATGCCCCATCCAGCGCTTCCGCCATGGCGCGTCGAGTTGGCTGATCAGCGGCATAGACCTTGTCGAAGGCGCCACATTGAATGAGGGCTTCAATGGTCGCTCGACCGAGGCCCGCTTTCTTTTCAGCGGTTCGATTGCAAAAGTCGTGCAGAGAGTGGAAGGGGCCACCGTCGACTCTGGCTTGCAATATCACTTCCACTGCTGCCCGTCCCACGTTCTTGATTCCCGCGAGGCCAAATCTAACGGCGCCATTTTCGGCGGTGAACTCGATATTAGAGTGGTTGACGTCTGGCGGCAGGATATTCAACTGCATCCGTGTGGTCTCTTCTAAGCAAGAGGCCATCTTGTCTGTCTTTTCCATGTAGCACGCCAGCAGGGCGGCCATGTATTCCACGGGGTATTGCGCCTTCAGGTACGCGGTCTGGTACGCAAGCACCGCGTAACAGACTGCGTGTGCTTTGTTGAAGGCGTATCCCGCGAAGGGCTCCATCAGGTCGAAGATGGCGGAGGCAGTCTCTTCTGCAATATTGTTTGTGGCCGCGCCAGCAAGGAAGTTGGCGCGCTCCTTGGCCATCTCTTCCTTTTTCTTTTTGCCCATGGCGCGTCGAAGAATGTCGGCCTGACCGAGCGTGTATCCCGCGATCACCTGCGCAATTCGCATGACCTGATCCTGATAGACGATGACCCCATAGGTCTCCTCAAGGACTTCCTGAAGGCTTGGGTGCATGTACTTGATCTTCTTCAGGCCGTGCTTGGCGCGAATGAAGGTGGGAATGTGCTCCATCGGACCCGGGCGGTATAACGCGACCATGGCGGCCAGGTCTTGCACAGATGTGGGCTTCAATTCCTTGACGTATCGGCGCATGCCATCAGATTCCAACTGGAAGATGCCGGTTGTATCGCCGCGACCCAGAAGGTCGAATGCACCGGAGTCATCAAGGGGAATGGTCTGGATATCAATGGTAATTCCTTGCGTATTGCGGATGTTCTCCACCGCTCGACCGAGGATACTCAAGTTGATGAGCCCGAGGAAGTCCATCTTAAGCAGGCCGATTTTTTCAAGAGCAGCTGCCGGGAACTGCGTAACGTATCCACCGTCTGCGGTCTTACCTAGAGGAGTGTATTCGACCAACGGTTCCTGCGAGATGACTACACCTGCCGCATGGACCGAGGCGTGCCTGCTCAAGCCTTCCAGGCGCATTGCAGTATCTATAAGCGTATGAACTTCTGAATCATCTCGATACATTCGCATGAGGTCAGGGTCGCCATCAATTGCCTGCTGGATGGTGACATGCAATGGCAAGGTTGGTATTTTGGAGATGACTTCCGATACGTCGGAAATTGGCATTCCGAGGGCGCGACCTGCATCTTTGAGTGCGGCGCGGGCCGCCAATGTTCCAAAGGTGGTGATCTGCGCGACGTGGTCTTTGCCGTATTTCTGAGTGACGTACTCTATCACTTCGCCGCGACGGGAGTCTTCAAAGTCCATGTCGATATCTGGCATCTGGATTCGTTCGGGATTGAGGAAGCGTTCAAAAGTTAATTCGTAGTGAAGCGGATCGATGTCGGTGATGTCCGCGCCAAACGAAGTGAGCGAACCAGCAGCTGACCCGCGGACGCCGAAGAAGATGCCGCGGTCTCTCGCGAAAGTAGCAAAGTCACGGACAATGAGGAAGTACTGGGCGAAGCCAGTCGTCTCGACGACGCTCAGTTCGTAGTCCAGGCGTTCGCGATATTTATCTGTCATTGCGCCGACCTTGCGCTCAACTCCGGCGTAGGCGAGCTCTCGCAGATAGGTCTGAGCAGTATGGCCTTCCGGAATATCAGGAGTTGGCATTGGCGCGCGGCCAAATTCGAGGTTCAGGTCACATTTGGAGGCGATCTCCATGGTCTTTTCGACTGCGCCGGGGAACTCCTTGAAGATCGTCGACATCTGCTGCTGGCTCTTCATATAAAACTCGTCTGCGTTATATCTCAGGCGCTTTTCGTCCTTGACCTGAGCGCCGGTACCGATACAGAGCAGCACGTCGTGGGCATACGCGTCCTCTTTGCCGAGATAGTGGACGTCGTTCGTGCAGACCACATCCAGCCCGAGTTCTTTTGCAATCTTGATCAACTGCTCGTTGCAGGCGCGCTGTTCAGGGAGGGTGTGGTCCTGTATTTCGATGAAATAGTTCTCTTTGCCAAAAAGGTCGCGGTACCAGCCGGCGGTGTCACGGGCTTTGTCGTAATCGCCTTTTAGCAATGCTTGACAGACTTCGCTGCCGAGGCACGCACTGGTGGCGATGATACCTTCGTGGTACTTCGCGATCAATTCGTGGTCGATACGGGGCTTGTAGTAGAAGCCATCAATTGCGGCGAACGTGGTGAGTTTGAGTAGGTTCTTGTAACCAACCTCATTCTTCGCCAGCATCAAGAGGTGGTAGGCGTTTTTTTCGGTTCGAGGTGTCTTGTCTTTGTGGCTGCCGGGGGCGACGTACGCCTCCACTCCAACGATGGGCTTGATACCCGCTTCTTTGCACTTGTTGTAGAAATCGAAGGAGCCGTACATCACGCCGTGGTCGGTGAGAGCGAGCGCTGGCATCTCCATCTCTGCGGCGCGCTTGACCAATTTGTCGAGTCGGGCAGCGCCGTCCAAAAGCGAGAACTCTGAGTGGGTATGAAGGTGAACAAACCCTGAAGAGGACATTCGCGAAGGCGCCTTTCCCGGAATCGATGAGAGTCGGTTCGCGGTGTATTGCTACAAAATGTGGGCTGAGAAGTTAAATGGACTACTACATCTTGGGTTTTTCGGAGCATGTTATTGTAGTGCTAAAACTGGCTGGAGTCAACAGGGAATTTGTCCGATATTTGATTTTTCGTCTTTTCTATCGATGCGAGGTCAAACTTTAAGTATGGAAGAATCGTAGAAAAGTTAATCATGATCTTTTACCAAATGACCACAGAATTCTACCCTTTTGCAAGGTGAACCAAAGGGTATAATCTAAGGATAACAAGCTTTAGGAGTTCTTTGCAATGCCAGTTACCGATTTACTTCTCAAAGAAGGACTTAGTTTCGACGATGTTCTGCTCGTGCCGCAGGAAACGGACGTAACACCGGCCGACGTCGATCCACGTTCCAATATTACCGCCGGAATTGAGTTGCGCACGCCTATTCTTTCTTCGCCGATGGATCGCGTCACTGAGGCCCGAATGGCCATCGCGATGGCCCGAGAAGGTGGAATAGGAATCATCCACCGTAACCTATCCATTGAACGACAGGCCGCCGAGGTGGACAAGGTCAAGCGATCTGAGCACGGCATTATTGTCGACCCGATTTCTTTACCACCCCACAAGACCATTCGAGATGCCCTGGACCTGATGGAGCGATATCACATCTCTGGCGTACCGATTACCGAGCGCGGGCATATCGCAGGGCAAGATGGCGAGGCCGGAACGCTGATTGGAATCCTCACCAATCGCGACATTCGATTTGAAACAAACTTCTCCCGACCGATCCACGAGTTGATGACGCCGCGATCAAAGCTGGTCACTGCCAAGCAGGGGACCACGCTGGCGCAAGCTCAAGATATCTTACAAGAGGGTCGTATTGAAAAGTTGCCCATTGTCGATGATAACTTTGAGCTGCTCGGGCTGATCACCATCAAAGATATCCAGAAGGTACGCGAGCATCCGCTCGCAACCAAAGACCAACGGGGTCGATTGCGGGTTGGGGCGGCTATTGGTCCGCTGCGAAATCCGGTCGAGCGAACGGCTGCTTTGTATGAAGCCGGAGTCGATCTGATTGTCATTGACGCAGCACACGGTCATTCGGCAGGCGTGTTAGCTGCTGTGCGAGCAGTCAAGAGTGAGTTCCCGAATCTCCCGGTCATTGCCGGCAACGTGGCGACCGCTGACGGCACTCGCGCGTTAATCGATGCCGGAGCGGATGGCATTCGCGTTGGGCTCGGCGCAGGGAGTATCTGTACCACTCGAATTATCTCCGGCGTTGGCGTCCCGCAATTGACGGCAGTTGCTGAGTGTGCCCGTGAGGCTAATCGACACGGCATTCCGGTGATTGCAGACGGTGGAATCCGGTTCTCTGGTGACGCGACCAAGGCTCTCGCCGCTGGAGCTGCCGCGATCATGGTCGGCAATCTGCTTGCAGGGACTGAAGAAGCACCAGGCGAGGTCATTCTCTACCAGGGCCGAGCATTCAAAGATTATCGCGGTATGGGCTCTGAAGGCGCCATGAAAGAAGGATCGAGTGACCGATATGGTCAGGATCCGAATGCTCGATTTGTGCCAGAGGGAATTGAGGGTCGCGTGCCGTTCAAGGGGTCTGTTGCCGAAACTATCCATCAGATGCTGGGCGGTATTCGATCCGGAATGGGTTACATAGGCGCGCACAATATCGCCGACTTGCACGAGCGAGCGCAATTCATGAAGATCACGGGCGCATCTTTGCGAGAAGGCCATGTCCATGACGTCTGGATTACCAAACACCCGACCAACTATACGGTAGACAGCTCCTCTAAGGACAGTGGCGCGGAATAACCAGTACTAAATTCGACAACATGATTTGATCGGAGACAGCACGGATGATTGTTACAACGACCAATGATGTAAGCGGCAGGCCCATTCTGGCCTATCTCGGGGTAGTACGTGGGATTGTCGTTCGGTCACCGAACATTGCGCAGGGTTTTCTGGGTGGCTTGCAGTCGATAGTCGGAGGGAATATTCAGCAGTATGTCGAGGTTTGCGAGCAGGCTCGACAGGATGCCTTCAATCTCATGGTGCAGCACGGAATGATGATCGGCGCGGATGCGATCATTGGTATGCGATATGACGCCACGGAGTTCCAGCAGAGCGTATCAGAAGTTCTGGCTTATGGCACGGCGGTGAAGTTAGGGTAGGGACCGACATCTACCCCAGTTTTTTGCCTGTTGGAATGGAGAAGGTTCTCGCATACTTGATGGGCACGTCCCGCTCGTCGAAAGCGACCTCTATGTCTTGCGATGCGCCAATAGCTTCGAGCTCTTTTCGTGTTAATCCAAGGTCCGTAAGAATCGGATAGTAAACCTTCTTCAGGTACTGTCGCGGACCGTAAATTCCCGCGGCGTGAATCTTCTCGGCGCGCTCTTCCCATCCGGGAATAAGGGTCTGCGCAGGCATAGAGAAGTTTTCAAAGACAAACCGAATATCTTTCAGAGTATCTTCTGGCTCATACTCCATGAAAGTTTTCACGCCCTTACGGAAGAAGTTGTAGTGAGTCTTCTCATCGGCCGAAATGAGGTGCAAGGCGCGTGAGAGGGCAACGTCGTTGTATTCTGGTGTACTCTCGATGTATGCCTTGAGGTTCCAGTAGTTGAGCCATGTCGCCAATTCCTGAATCATTGTGTAGATGACCATCTGACGCGGGTGATCAAATGGTAGTTCCCACTCCGCATTGTCGAGCAAGCTGTTTTCATATGAACGCATACCTTCTGGCGACCGCTTGCCGCTGATAACCAGCCACTCTGCCAATGCCAGGGAGTGCTTGCTCTCTTCGTAGCCCCAGTTGGCCTGGAACCAGGCTCGACCCCGACTCTTGCGAATCAGTT
>JBDUAM010000465.1:0-1507 GCA_040004655.1 Chthonomonadales bacterium
TTTGGCATCCATGGTCTGGCCCTTCTCCGTCATAGTGAAGTCTTTGGTGCCAAGCTTCATGATGCCATCTGCACTTCGGGCCTTCATTGCAACCGTAAGTTTGCCATACAGCGCCTTGATGTCGCTCTTGTCATCGGCAAAAGATGGAACAACGACAACTGCCAGCGCAAGCGTAGCGGCGATCGTAAAAATACTCTTTTTCATAATGATGTCCTCCCAGCGGGGGTTATTTACTTCGCGCGTAAGTTCGCGAACAAATCACGCAATTCCTTCTTTTTCGGTTTAAATCACGACTTCGTACACATCTGCGTCGTCATTGCACGCTTCAGGAATGCGCCTCAAACATGCTGGCGCGCCGGTCCGAAATAGCGCAACAACTCTGGATTCGAGGTCAGGCGTCGGGGTCTCCTGGTGCTTCTGCGTAAAGATCACGTACTTAATTCCGGTCCGCTTGAGCAGCTCGACTCGATATGCCTCGTCCGTTTCCGGTTGAATAAACCGGACCCACTGGTTCATTGTTTTGCCAAAATTCGGAGTCTCACCCCAGTGTCCTGCGTTGACCGGATGCCCGGTTAAGCCCGGCGTGTAGCAGGCAATGGATGTGTCAAAGACTCCCGCTCCACCCTGCTCACTTGCAGATATCCACGGAAGTGGTTGCACTGGCGATCCCGCAGGGGTCTTCTCTTTGATCCACTCCAACGCAGCAATTTCACCCTTGTACAAAAACGATCTAACGCCTGGGGGGTTATTCGGAAGGTTATCAATGTCTCGCGCCATAAACCGCACATTCGTGAGCGAGAGTAGGATCAATCCACCGGCAATAACAAGTTTCTTCCCCAGCTTCGGAACTCTCACTGCGATCATCCACAGTGCGGCGCCTGCGAGAATTGACATGGGAATGTGAATACCCATCATCATCTTCCGTTGGAAAGTAGTCGGGGCGTAGGCAGCGATAAAATTAAAAATGGTCCAGATTGCAAGCAGAGCAGCGGGGCTTGTTTTCGGTGATTCAGCTTCACCTGCTTCGGGCCGTTCAGTCTTGTTCATTCGGAGCTTCTTCCAACCGAATGTGGCCAAAGGAAGCAGAAGACCAAATCCAAGAACGTAAAACCTGACATTTGGCGTTAGCGTGAGCACTTCGGCGCGTGCACGAAACACCGCTTCGCTCTTCAACATCCACGCGACATACGCGGTCGAAGGCGCGGCGATTGCTCCCGCTAACAGACCGTCGATCCACAATCGACCGACCGCACCGTCTCTTCGAATGGTCCGATAAACCATGTATGCTACCCAGACAATCGAGAGCGTCAGCACATCATACGTGTGAATGTTGCCAAGCAACAATCCGCACAGCCCTGCGTAGACGGCGAACTTTCGCTGGCCGGTCTGGTCTGCCTTCCAGAGAAACCCGATCACGCCGACCATCAATATCTGGCTGACGAGAAAGAGCGGAAAGAGGTACATGCTGAGGAAAGTGATGGCTTCTGGTTGCCAGGTGTCCGCCGGG
>JBDUAM010000441.1:0-4995 GCA_040004655.1 Chthonomonadales bacterium
CACCGCGTTGGTGAGAATGGGCACGCTGGCGTTGCGCAGACAGTGGATGAGCATGATGCGACGTTCTGGCACGCCACGCGCTCGAGCGGCTCGGATGTAGTCTTGGCCCAACTCCTCCAACACGACGCTGCGATAGAACCGAATCGCGCTGCCGATACCCCCAATGGAGCCGATAATGGCCGGCAGAATCGTGAACCGAAACACTCCCGCGCCCGGCTGATACCCGGTAATGGGGAACCACCGAAGCATCTTGCCGAACATGAATTGGCCGGACATTATGACCACGACATACGGAACGCTCATCAGCACGATGCAGACCAGCACACCGAGCGGATCGACTGCCGTCTCCCGCAGCCACGCGAGCAGCAAGGCCGTGAGAATCGCAATGACAAGAGTAATGACGAACACCAGCGACGCGACCAGCGCACTCGGACCCACGCCCTGCAGCAGGCGATCATTGATGGATTCGCCAGTGGAGTCAGAGACGCCGAATCGAAACAGCAACAGCTCGGAGACATGCTTTTTGAACTGCGCGCTAAGAGGTTTGTCGTACCCATGGACCTTCAGCCATGTGGCGATCTGCGCATCGGTCGGAGCTTTGGTGCCGATGTGCGTTCTGGCCATCTGCTGCGGCGAGACGGCCGTGTAGAAGAGCAGAAACGTGAGCAGGCAGACCCCGATGAGTATAGGAATCGCCCAGAGTACGCGCCGAACCGCGTATCGGACCATTATCTGGCCCCACCCGGTCGACGCAGTTTTCGGCGAGACTTTGCTCGTGCCGCAAGAGCAATCGGGGTGGCTGCCGTCAACCCGAATCCGCCTAGCATAATTGCCGGCCAGAGCAGCGGGCTGTTGAGTTTTGCCTGTGCGGCAATGCGCTCGTCGCCGTCAATTCGCAGGTATTTTGTGTTGTCGATATCCAGCCCCATCGGCTTGGCATTCTTGAGCCACGGGTAGCTGATGATCTGGTTCTCGTCATGCTTCACGTAAATCATCGGGCAATCTTCCACCACAATTTCGCGCATGCGATTCATGATGGCGGTACGCTCGGCGCCCAGCGGCATGGAAGCCATCCGGTCGTAGAGTTTGTCGAATTCTGGATTGCTGAACCGGGTTCGGTTAGGTCCACCGATGTTGAAACTGCAAAAGAGTTGCAGAAACTCCTCACCATCGGGATAATCTGCGATCCAGAGGAGTTCTGCTATCTGGTAATCGCCTTTGGCGATGTGGTCGATCAGCACACTTGATCGCCAAGTGCGGGCTACGATATGTATGCCAAGGGCCTCCCACTGCCGTTTGACGAGGGCGAAGTACATTCTGCCGGCGGCATCGGTTGCGTCATTATCCCACGCGATGGTCAGCGGCTCTCCGGTCGAGGGGTCCTTGCCATTTGTATAGCCTGCTTCGGCGAGAAGCGCTTTGGCCCTCGCGATATTCTTTCCGTGGTAGGGGTTGATGAAACGCTCGTCGTACCCCGGCAGTCCGGGTGGAATGACGTACTGCGCGGGCTTGCCTATTCCGAGATTGTTCAGGTTGATGATCTCCTGCGAATCGATCGCGAGGCTCAGCGCCTGTCTCAGTTTACGCTTCTCGGGAGCGTAACCGCCGACCAGAGGATCCTTCATATTAAACATAAAGCTGACGATGTTGGCGCGAATATCCCGATTGATGGTCGCGTGACGTTCACGCATGGCATCGGAGAGCTGGCCTGGACCAGACATGGCCTGTTTGAAGGTCGACTGCGAGACGATCCAGCCGTCTTTGTACGCCTGCTGAAAGAGGTTCCAGTCAGAGATCTCCTCGCGGATGATGTTGTAGACGATCTTGTCGGTGCCGGGGAGCGACTTTCCGGCATCCCTCAGCAGACCCGCGGCGCGATCTGCGGGTTCGCCCTCGGTGGGATAGAACGCGGGATAATGATTCTTGCGCTTGCGAAGGACAATTCGCTGTCGACGTGCAAACTCTTCGACTTCATACAGTCCGCACCCAACCGGATGCCGCGCGAACTCCTTGCCGTACTTCTCGACCGCCTCATGCGCGATGGGAGTGGTGTACCGCATCGCGAAAAGGTCCTTCAAAATAGGGAATGGCGCGTTGAGGAGGATGTTGAACGTGTATTTGTCGTTGGGATCGACCCGAAACCCCTCGACCGCGCGGGTGTAATCGGCGGGCAGATGTTTGTCAGATCGCTTCTGGTTGAAGTCTTCATACGCCTTGAAGCCAAGCACTTTAGTTTCGAGATACGGCGTGATGAAATCGCTTTGAGAGAAACTGGGATCGGCGGCGCGACGCAGCGAGAAGAGAAAATCGGCGGCGACCACCTCGCGTCCCTTGCCACCCGGGAAGCACGGATCATCTTGAAAATAGATTCCCGGCTTCACCCGAAAGGACCACTTCTCCCCAACGTGTTTTATTAGTGTGCCATCCGCCACGCTGTTATAGGGATAGGGTTTTACAATTGCCTCCCGATCGCCCAGCGCCAACTCGATGACGTATGGATTGCGCTTGAGATAATTGAACTGGTAGTAGGAAGGGTAGATCATGTCGAGGATGCTCATGATCGTCGACTCGCTGGGATCCATCGTTTTGGGTTCGGCGCGAATGGATCGGTAGAGCACATTCCCGGCGGACTGCCCTGCGGGATGAGGAACGTTGTTGCATCCCGGCAAGGTGATCGCCGCTCCCACCACGAGTGCGAGTCTTGAGCATAAATTCAAGGTGGTGTGAGAGTGGCGCATGATAAAGCATCTTTAACTTTTGCCGTGTGAAACTCCTGTATGCGCCTGAAAGAGGAGTTCGCCGAGGAGTGCGAGAAAATATTAACAACTATTTGAGTAGAACGCGATCTTGAAGTACATCTGCAAATTGCCCGACAGGCGGAAACAAAAACCTATGAATTTAAGAGATTGGCAAAATCCCGATTTTATGCAGAAGGCCATCGATGCCGCGGCGGTAAAGACGGTTGCGAGTGTGGTTGCCTCGGCTCAACCGAAGAACGGTCGAATCACCGTAGCCAACAATCGCGGGTTAATATCGCCGTCGACCTCCAATTCGACCAACAGTCAGACCATTGTGGGGCTCGCATTCCTGTTCGTTGGCGGCATCACTTTGTTGATGGGGCTGTTTAATGGGGATAAAGCCCAGATTTTTGTAGCGATTATCGGGGCCATTTTTGCGCTCGCAGGTTACTGTATGTTTTTTTCGCGCGACTGTTTCGTCTTTGAAAATAGTACGGGCGAATGGACCATTGCGAAAGGAATTCTGCCATTCGTTAAGACCCAGAAGGGGTTCAGGCATGATCTGGCGGAGTTTCGCATCGTCTCAGCGATCCGAACGGCTACCGAGAATCAGGAGAAGGGCTCGACAAATACCAGCGTCTGGCGACTGAATCTTTACTGGTCAGACACCACTAAACCGCCATTGGAACTCAAGGGCCTAGATCTGGCCACGCTGGTTATCACTGAAGAGCAGGCGAAGGCTGCCTACAAAGCTGTTGCAGATGTCTTTGGGCTACCTTTGGTCGACGCGGAACCGGAAGCGAATACTGGCTTCCCGTCCCCCGCCGTGACGGTACAGCCTGTGGAAGTCAGCGAATTCAGGCTGCCTGATCGACCCGCCGACAGTCGAATCCGACTGGTGCAAGACCCCTCCGCACGCCTTCACATCGAGCTCGCGCGCAAGATGAGTCCCGTTTCGCTGGTGGGTCCGCTGATACCGATTATCGCATTTCTGTGGTTCCTCAACAGCGTGCGGCAGAGCCATGATCAGTTTATGCAGAATGTTTCTCCGCAGTCACGGCAGTTTTTTCAGCAGCACTCTTCAGGCGGAGTGGCGTTCTTCATTCCATTCGGCATCATCATGCTTTTCTTTACGCTGCTAACGGTGGCTCTAATCGTTGGCAACGGATTCGCGTTTCGGCATATAGTGTTGATGAACCGCGAACTTTTGACATATCGAAAGTTTGGTCAAAAGCTATTTGGAAAGCGAATTCTCAATCTGGATGATCTGAGCGGCGCGCGTTCGATTGACTATTTGCAGGATCCCAAAGCCAAAAGCCCGGGATTGAACACCTCGGCCCGCGGGAAAATCTACCAGACGGCTATGGTCTATGGTCCAAATCAGACGGATGTACCCATAGGCGGCGAAGAGCTATCGGCCGAGGATTTCGCGTGGTACCTTCGTGCGCTGACAGGACTGGTCGACGGCGATCGACGGGAGAACGCCATCCACGCCATCCGCGAATCGATGTTCAATCAACCGGGTAACGCGATCACTTACCGAAAAGCGAAAACGCTCCTTCGACCAGGAGTCATCCTCGGCGGATTGCTGCTATTGAGCCTGGCAAACAGTTATGGTGGCGGGGTTGGTCGACTGACCAAATGGCGAAATTCCGCAGGTGCGCACGGCATCTACTGGAACAGTCTATGGAAGCAAAAGTCCGTGACAATCGACGCACAGGATAGGGTTCAGCAATACGAGGCGACTTACACTCCCTGGTCGTCAAGTACCTCGGGTTCCGATACGGGTTCGACGGGTGTGGTCATATTCAGGTCTGGTGCGTGGATGATGGAGAGCAGTGCAAAAGTCGAGTTCTACAATATCAATATGTGGAGATAGACGCAATAGACACTGTTATGCACGAAGTCTTAAAGTCTCCTTGTGCGGGCGGGGACGCCAGCGCTCCGAAGACATTACCAATGTCAACAAATAGACGGCAAGAGAAAGTGATCGGAGCGCGCCCGTCCACGGGTGCAACCACAACCTTGTGGTAAGTGGGTTAAAACTCTCCCTATGCGGGCGGGGACGCCCGCGCTCCGAAATCGTTGTGGTTGTCGTGAAATTGTAGGCACGAAAGCGTAATCGGAGCGCGCCCGTCCTCGGGCGCAACCACAACCTTGCGGTAAGTGGTTCGGAACGCTCCCCGTGCCCGTCCTCGGGCACAACCTACACCTTTTGGCAAGTGATTTTAAAGTCTCCCAGAACGGGCGGGGACGC
>JBDUAM010000033.1:0-4986 GCA_040004655.1 Chthonomonadales bacterium
ACGATGTACGACGGCAGATTCTCGTTTTCACTTCCCAGGCCGTAAGAGAGCCAGGAGCCGATACTTGGTCTTCCCTGTAGCTGCGAACCCGTCTGAATGAACGTGATGGCAGGGTCATGGTTGATCGCCTCGGTGTGCATGGATCGGATCAAGCAGATCTTGTCTGCAATCGAGCCAGTGTGCGGAAGGATCTCGCTCATGTAAACGCCCTGTTTGCCGTACCGATTAAACTTGAAAACCGATGGCGCGACAGGCAGAGTTTTCTGTCCCGAAGTCATGCCCGTGATGCGCTGTCCCATACGAATGGAGTCCGGCAGGTCTATTCCAAAGTGCTCATGCAGTCGGGGCTTGTAGTCAAAGAGATCAAGATGAGATGGGGCCCCACTCTGAAAGAGAGAGATAACACGCTTTGCTTTAGGCGTGTGGTGCGGCTGACCCAGTGAACCCATTCCTGTGCGGCCGGTGATGTTGGCCAACGAATCACTATTTAGCAAGGTGGATAGGGCGGCTGTGCCAATTCCCGTTGCTGTTCTGCCAAAGAGCTGCCGTCGGGTGAGGATTAGTTCTCTTTCTCTGATTGGGTCCATTTTTTCTCTCACTTTGCTCTGCCGTCTTCGGCAATTGGCCAGTAGATCTCCGTGATCCACTTTGAATTATCAGGTTCCTTTGACGGGTCTGTTAAATAAAGGTCCCACGGGGCATCTAACAACGTCGCGTTAGATGATTGCGCCCAATCCTTAATTGCTTGATAGGCGCCCATTATTCCGTCGTAATTTCCTGTCAGGGTGACAATCGCACAGGTGCATCCGCCAAGAGTTCCGAACTCACCGGGTGGGTCGACCACATCAACAGCCAACACGGTTATTCCGCATTCAATCGTACCGCCCTCTTTCGACCAGGTGCGGTATCTGCAAAATGGAGGTCCAGTCATTGTCAATCCGGCCCTGGAATGAATAGCAAAACACTCGCCGAATCCAACATCGATGGCATCGCTAATACCGACCGCGGTGGTCGTTCGCGTGACATACAATGCCGGCTTCGGCTCGACGATTCTAGTTTCAACAACACCCAGCGACATTTAGATGCCATCTCCTCAGTTTTTTGTAATGACTTCGTCCAGATTCAAGATGATCGAGCAGACCTCCGTCATGGCCGCAAGGTCAGCGACATCCAACTTCTCGTCGCGTTTAGATTCTCCCACAGAGAGTAGTTTCTTTGCGGCAACATTATCCCGCTGAAATCTATGCAGCTGTTTATCAAAAACACTCATCAGAACGCGTTGTTCCCGCACATTTGGATATCGGCATGCGGCAAGCCTAAAGGCCATATTTACTCGTTTTGCGGCGCTGCCACGATAAGTTGTGTTAACTCGCTCAGCAAACTTGCGCGACGCCTCTACATACGTGATGTCATTGAGCAGAACGAGCGCCTGCAATGGCGTATTCGTCACCGACCGACGGACGATGCAGAATTCCCGCTCAGGTGCGTCAAAGGTCTGCAACGACGGCGGTGGACATGTCCGTTTCCAGAAAGTGTACATTGATCTGCGATAGAGTTTCTCGCCATGATCTTGTACAAAAGTCTGAGCCGAGAATTCGCCACCTTTGAAGGAGATGTCTTCCCACAGGCCAATGGGTTGGTATGGCTTGACAGACGCGCCGCCGATCTTGGGCACAAGCAGCCCACTGAGCGCAAGCGCCTGATCACGAATGCCTTCGGCAGGCATTCGAGCCCGTGGTCCGCGTGCAAGGTATTTGTTCTCCGGGTCCCTTGCTTCCAAGGCATGAGTGATGGCGGACGATTGCCGATACGTCGCCGAAGTCACCAGCAACCTAATGAACGATTTGACATTCCAGCGTTTTGCGACAAACTCTGTCGCCAGCCAGTCGAGTAGCTCGGGGTGCGTGGGGCGTTCGCCTTGCGTTCCGAAGTTTTCACTTGTCTGGACAAGTCCATTTCCAAATACCATCTGCCAGAGTCGATTGACTTCGACTCGAGCAGTGAGAGGATTATCGGGGTCGACAATCCATTTTGCGAGGCCGAGTCTAGTAGGCTTTATTTCTTCTTTCAAGGTCATCAGCACGGCAGGGACGGCGGGACTGACCTTCGTGCCCTTCTTGTCGTACTGCCCTCGAACGAGCATAAATGTTTCTCGGGGTTTGTCCATCTCACTCATCACCATCGTGGTCGGGATGGAGCTGTCGAGATCCGTAAAGTTCTTCTTCACAGCTGATAAATCAGTAGCAACTTTCTGGTATTCGGCATCCGTGTGGTTGTAGAAGTAATCTGCGAGCGCAGCCGATTGCGTGGATGTTCGGTGCGCATTGTCGACATTCAAGCCTTCGCGAACATTGTCGACTGCAACGATCTCAGCGACTTCTGCGGCCGTCAAATCACGATTGTATGTTCGGACTTCGTCGATCATTCCCTTGAAATCCGAACCATTTGATCGCTTTCCAATCACGAATGGCTTCTTCGTAACAATGGTCCCTTTGAGCGTATCATGCGTAATTTCTGTGTCTGCAAGCTTGCCGTCAATATAAAGGTGTAACCCGGCGGCCTTTGACGAACCGTCGTAGGTTACGAACATGTGGTGCCACTGATTAAGTGGAACCGCACCTCTCATATTGATTCGAAGTCCGTCATCCGGGAAATTGTGGAAGATGTGTACGAATGCCTTGCCACCTGCAATCCAGAGGTCAAATCCCTTGAAATTGTCGTCTGAATCAATTTTGGAGAGGGCAGTGGAGGCGTCATTAGAAGTCAGGTAGACCCACGCCCCGTAGGATGCCTTGTCCATTCTATCAAACTTGAAACTCTCGCCGAGGTCGACATAATTGGTTCCATCGAGTTTCACCGCGCGGGAGAGCTTCCCCTGAACTTGTGCGGGTTTTCCCTTCCAGGTTCCAACGAGCTTGCCAGTCGAATCGCGCACGACCGCTCCAGATGTTTCATCTAAAGTCAGGTGCTCTGCTAATCCGGCTTCAGCAACCTTAAATCGCTCGGGATGAGATTCAGCGCCGTCCAGCCAAAATTTCAAACCCGGTGCCAGATCAGCAACTCGTTTGTCGCGAGTTTTTTCCAAGTTGGATATTTCACTCTTAAACTCAATTAGCTGATCAGCCTGTTCGACAGTTGGCGCCTTCAGATAGGGGACTGCGTTGCCCTTCTGTCCATCCAAACCCTGTTCTGGAACGCTGTTGAAGAAGGCGTAGAACTGGTAAAAATCGCGCTGGGTTAGCGGGTCGTATTTGTGATCATGGCACTGCGCGCATCGAAGAGTAAGTCCGAGGAAGGCTGTTGCGGTGGTGTCAATTCTATCGAAAATGTATGCTGCTGCGTACTCCTCAGGAATCGCGCCACCTTCAAAGTTAATAGGGTGATTGCGGTTAAACCCCGTCGCGATTTTTTGGTCGAGCGTGGCGTTTGGTAGTAGATCACCAGCAAGTTGCTCAACAACAAACTCATCATACGGCATGTTCTTGTTGAAGGAAGAGATTACCCAGTCGCGCCATCGCCACATGTCTCGCTGACTATCAATGTGAAAGCCATGCGTATCAGCATATCGCGCGAGGTCGAGCCATGGTAGGGCCATCCGCTCGCCAAACTTGGGTGACGCTAGCAATCTGTCTACTACTGCGTCATACGCGGTCGGGGATTTGTCCTGCAGAAATGCGTCCAACTCAGCCATTGTTGGAGGCAGGCCGGTCAAATCAAACGTCACTCGCCGAATCAAGGTGGCCTTATTTGCTTCGGGTGACGGTTTCATGTTCTGCTTTTCTAATACATTAAGGATGAAGGCATCGACCGGATTGCGAGGCCAACTCTTCTGCATAACTGAAGGCACAGCGGGTCGAACCGGCTTGACAAACGCCCAGTGTTTAGAATACTTGCCGCCCTGAGCAACCCACGTTTTGAGCGTGGCGATCTGCGTGGGAGTGAGGTGTTTTCCACTTGCGACCGGCGGCATTTGACTTGAAGTCGTAGAGATTACTCGTTCTACCAAGGCGCTCGATTTCAGGTCGCCTGGTCGAATAGCGACGTGTCCAGACACGAGTTTCTCAATAGATCCTTCTGCCGTATCAAGACGAAGGCCAGCCTTGCGTTTGTTGTTATCAAAGCCGTGGCAGGCGAAGCAGTTCTCCGAGAGAATCGGGCGAATTTCGGAGTCGAAGTCGATCTTGTGGACCTGAGTCGGTTTTTGAGCAGTAGCTGCCAGCATAATCGGCAACATCCCGACGGCAGAAATCAATATTGCAAGGCGAATAGATCGAGTCATGGGTTTCATTATTCTTTATGAGACCTTGAGATGGATAGATTGTAACACGTCGTTGGTCTTAATCCACAACTGAGTGGCGCACTCAATGTGGAAATTGTGCTCTTTTATGATAGTTATTTGCCTCGGGTAAGAAAAAGCGAGTTGTAGAGACTAATGGTCGGTTAATGGTGAAGACGTATTCTGTTGGTAAGTCGTCCGGAATTGGCAATTAAATTCTGGTCGAAACAGAAGTGATTTGAAAAGGCATTGTTGGAATGCTCCCAGCTTGTCCTGTTGGGATGCTCGCCAGTGGGTAACCATGTCGACGCAGATTTGACAGCATTGCAGTCTGCAATCGGTTTATGAGTCGGTGAGATGTTGCTCAAATGGTGAGCGCCAGTATATCTGTGTCGCCAAAATATTCAACTACATGTGCCGAGAGTCTTGGCGGTCAGATTACCGTTGATCCTCAATGGCGTACGTTTGGTGTGTTCAAATGGATTGGTATTTGCAATCCAATGAAAGTCAGAAGGAGAAAAGGATGTTTAAGATCACAAGAGCTTCCGCAGATCGAGTTCTGCACGGTGTACTTGCTTTGGGCCAGTAGATCGCCAATGCGAACGATCCATTAAGGTCGTTATCAATCGGTGCAGGGAACGAGCGCTTTTAGATTGATAATGGTGGATCAAAAAATGTCATGGAAGATGTAACAAGCATAAAGACTCATT
>JBDUAM010000624.1:0-4986 GCA_040004655.1 Chthonomonadales bacterium
CCGCCAAAGCCGCCGCCGATCACGACGACCCGGGCCGTAGCTTGTGCGATGGAACTCGCAAAACTGCGGCCCGCGGGTAAGGTGCAGTAGAGGCTTCGGGGATTACGAATTTTGCGGTAAACTCGAAGAGCGCCGGGATGGCGGAACTGGCAGACGCAGCGGACTCAAAATCCGCCGAGGGCAACCTCATGGGGGTTCGATTCCCCCTCCCGGCACCAATAAAATCAATGGTTTACCAAATCAACGCATCTTCGGATGCGTTCTTCTGTGCCCAAACTGTGCCCAAACTCGTTCGAACTCAGAAATCGTTGGGCAGATGAGTGACTGATCGATTCGTCGGAGAATCCCTATTCATCCTTATACTGGTTATTCAACATGCAACCAGTATTTATGGCGGCTATGCCCTTAGTTTGGTTTGGGTTTGCCTGCCTGGGAGAAATGAATGAGCAGCTTGTATGTGACCGACATTACCGTGCCGACTCTGCTAGAACGTCTGAAAAAGGGTGAGTGGCAGGTCCCAGAGTTCCAGCGTGATTTCGTGTGGTCGGTGGCCGATGTCATTAAGTTAATATCGTCGATTATAGAGTCTCGCCCAATCGGGATGGCGACTCTATGGGAGCAGGGACCTGCTCATGAAGTCAGTATGGGGCCTATATCCATCGCTGACAAGAACGGGCCGCGCTGTTTGGGAGAAGCTGCTCCCAATCTCAGCAAGGTTTTCGCGCTCTTGGATGGGCGTCAGCGATGCACTGCGATTGCAATGGCTTTCGGTGGTCTGCGTGCTCAAGATGGAAAATTCAAATTCTCCGGGAGGTTTTACCTGGATGTTGCCACAAGCGATCCGTCGAAACGAGTTCGCTATTACCGCGAAACAGAAGTTGTCAAAAAAGGTTTAAAAAGCGATGCAGGATGTATCGGCCAAGGACTTTTTCCTCTATCGAGCAGCATGAATGGTGAGGAATTGCTAGGCCAATGGATGCGGTATCTTCAGGCTCTGAAGGATCCGTCGAATTATGAAAATGCTAAACTTCCAGACCCTACGGAACTCGTCAGGCGCGATGAAATTCTCAAAAAATGCTTTGAAGGACTAGTTGGAACGAAACTTGCCGTCTACGTCGTGCCGGAGACCTATCATTTAGCCGATATTTGTGACATTTTTGAAACGCTCAATACGACGGGAACTAAGGTCTCAACCGTTGATCTGATTCACTCGCTTCTCTATGCAGATACAAAGAGCAGTCACGGCTCACCGATTTTGCTTCGTGATTGGATTAACGAACTTGGCCAAAAGGATGGAGCAATAGGGTGGTCATCGTCTGAGGATCGACCAGAGTTGGTAGCCCAGATAGTGACAGCTTGTTATGTGGCGTTAGAGACAAAACAGCCGCCAAGATCCGTCGCTGGCCTGAAGTCAGAGACGATTACATCCGTAAAATCTGCTGACTTACTTGCTGTGCCAAAAGAGCACTGGCGCAACGTTATTTCAAATGATGATTTGCTTGCCAATTATCTCGGGGACTTCCAAAAGCTGGTTGCAGGCGGATATTTTCCGTACTCGGAGTGTCCCTATCCTGTCTCGGCAGCGGTATATGTCGGGCTCCGTTGGCATCTGCACTTCGATCAACCTAGCACCTGGGCTCGGACAGACTTGGACTCGGTCTATCGCGCTTTTTTTTGGCGGAATGCCCTCACCAGCAGGTATGACCAAGGATTTCTCACTCAGATAGATAAAGATATGAAGTTCCTCAAACAGGTTCTCAGAGGCCGGGAATCGTTTGAGAGCGCTGTTGAATGGGCAAACTCTTCTCAGAAGAAGCTCACAGAATATATGGCACAGGGCGGGACCCTCTTCCCAGCCAATGATCAACTGTTCGACTGGCTTACACAAGGCCGTCAGACTGGTGCGTTGCAGAAGGCGTTGACCCTTCCGATGGTCGCTGGAACGCATCAGGATCTGATCGATCCTGAGATCCGAATCGGCTTTCCGGGAGGTGAACAGGTTGAATTGCACCATATATTTCCAAAAGCATGGTGCAACAACTCAAAAGCGGGAGAACTCGCTGCACTCTTCTCCGAAAGAGATTGGGTCGATTCCACCGCAAATCTCATGCCTCTGAGTAGGAAATCTAACAATGTATGGAAGGCAAAAATCCCCGGCCAAATTTTCCAGGAAAAGCAGGTGCAATACGAAACAATTCAAGCAGTTGCGAAACAGGTTTTTATTGATGCAGACGCCTTCACATATTTATTAAATGGTCCAACGCAAATAAAAGAGTTCTGGACTATGCGGGCTAAATTGATAGCCGACGACCTTATGAGCCGTGCAGGACTGAAGCTGTAGACAACTCTATTGAGCGAGCCGAGTGTGACTGAAAAGCTAGGAGCCTTGCTATCATCCGTAACCCGTGGTAAAGCTGAAGTCACGCTCGAAGAGCTTTTCAGCGTATTCGATCTACCTTCTACAGAATCGACGCTGGCCAAGATATTGAAGGTCAAGGATCAGATTTTGTCACTTGGTTTACGATTGAGTCCCGATATCACAAGCGGCGAACTCGACACAATCCGTCGTTTGGATTTTCCCGAGGCGACTAAGGTTTCCGAAGACACAATTAAAGAGGAAATAAGGCAGCGAGAGTCATCTGCGCTTGAGTTTAAGAGTTCTCTACTCTATGACCATAGACGTGCTCTTCATGACAAGAATGCAACTCAAAAAGATCTCAGGTCGGAAGAAGTTCTCCACTCAAGCCTTAAAACTATTTGCGCTTTTCTGACTAGCGGTGGAGGGATTCTTTATGTGGGCATCGATGATGAAGGTAATTCGCTGGGACTTGAATTCGATTTCTCTTGCATGACCACTAAGGACGGTGGAGGCAATGACGACACTTGGGAATTGATGTTGAGGGATCTCTTGAAATCAAAATTCAAGGATGGCGAGGCCGTGAACGATTATGTCAATTGTCAGCTGGCTCAAATAGAGGGGAAGCTTGTTGCGCGAATTCAGGTTGCCTCAAGGAGACAACTAACATTCTTAATGGTGAAGGGCGGGTGTCAACTGTTCAAGCGCCAGGGAAACAGAACAGAGCAGGTATTAATTGAACAGATGGAAGAATTCATCGAGAGCAGGAAAAGAAATCTGTCCTAAGGCCTGCCGGTTACGGAAAAGAATCTGAAAGTTGATGATTGCACATCAAATTCCGCAATTTGTCTGTACGTTCTTGTAAGTTAGTAGGCTATACGTTGAGCAAGATGCCGTTATTGTGGAGTTTGAATGCCTGATCCTCGCGAACTGCTGGTTTGCCTGCTGGACTATATCAAAGAGCAGACAAAAGAAGTTGACCCGAAGGGGTACAGGCTCTCGTCTTCAAAGGCGTTCCTTCGCAGGAGAGGCGATATTGCGGGTCTTCCCGGTGTCGAGTTTGACATTCGCCTTGCGGGAGATCACGTTTGGCTCCGTGTTCCACGCCTTAACGCCGAGCCGCCACCCGATCCACCCAAGAGTCACAAAGGCCTCCTCAAAGTCAGTTCCGATCCTGCGGGCGTTCTGCCATCGCTTGATGATGCTGCGCTCACTCGGGTCATTAGTAGGTCAATCCAAGTTCTAAAAGCCCAAGGCTCGAATACCGATGAGGATGTCGCCCGGCTGGAGGCACAGCACAGAGGTAACGCCGCCCAAGTATTGGCCACGTACACCGTAGCTTGGAAGTCGTGGGCGGCGGCTGAGCAGCCGCGACGAATGACGATTGCACTCTATGGCGACCTGTTTACGTTAATGCACCAAATGGAAGCGGAGCAGACCAGCAAGCCGCAAGAGTTGATTTGGGGTGTTGGAGTCTCATCGTGGGAGCTTGAGGCTGAGAAAGAGCAGATTCCTTTTGAGTACCCGCTTCTAACTCAGACTATGGAAATCACCATCGACGATCAAACGATGGCGATTGACCTGCGTCCCCGTGCTACCGACACGCGCGTTGAACTGGATGCTTTTGTCGCTTGCCAGGTGGTCGGTGCTATTGAGGTTGAGCGGGCCGCCACCGCTCATCTTGCCAAGCACAAGGACAGTCCGGTTACACCATTTGACCCAGGAAGCTATACCGATGTCCTGAAGCTCATTGCCGGAAACTTGGATAGCGAGGGTGCCTACCGTGAAGTTCTGGCGCAGGGTGAACCCGTACCGGCACCGAACAAGCATCTCGTCGTCACGGATGCTTGGGTTCTAATGTCCCGTCCACGCGCTATCAATTACCTTTTCGATGACCTTAAGCGGCTACAGGACAAATTGGAGAACGGATGTGAGATTTACGGTGGGCCGCTTTCGCTTGTCACGCCGCCGTCAGACCAGCCGATTGAATTTGAACCCATCAGCTTCCGAGGGCTGTCCAGCCGAGGAAGCAGTGGCACCGGTGGAACTCCCGAAGAGCTATATTTCCCTCTGCCATACAACGATGAGCAGGTGACTATTGTGCAGCGGCTGAAGCGCGCTGCCGGTGTGACTGTGCAGGGGCCGCCGGGAACCGGCAAGACCCATACCATCGCAAATGTCATTTGCCACTACCTCGCAACGGGCAAGCGTGTACTCGTAACTTCACGAGGTGAAGCAGCCCTCGGTGTGTTGCAAGAGAAAATCCCTGAAGAGATTCGCGCCTTGACGGTTTCGCTGCTCACGAGCGACCGGGAAGGCATTCGACAGTTCCAAGGCTCTATCGAGGCGATTCAGCACCGTGTATCGCAGATCAATCCGGAACTGACGCGCCAAGAGATTTTACGGATTCAAAGCTCGATTGATCGTGCCCACTCGGAGCTAATAACCATAGACCGCAAGGTCGATGAGATCGCACTTCAGCAGCTCTCGACAATCGAAGTTGACGGCGTACCAATGCGCGCCCAGACGCTCGCAGAGTTGGTACTTTCAGGGCTGGAGCGGTTTGGCTGGTTTGAGGACTCTATCACTCTCTCGGCTGAACATGCGCCTCCTCTGTCCTCAGACGAAGC
>JBDUAM010000114.1:0-4964 GCA_040004655.1 Chthonomonadales bacterium
TACTGTCTGTTTAGACATCCATCCACCGGGTAAAGTTGCATCTTTCTGGTCAAATCTGATGTAAATGGCCTCTTTTTGAGGCTACATCAAAGGCGACTTATCGGCCAATCGGTTAAGTATCTCCATCTCATTCTCGTTAAAATTAAAGTCGCCTGGCTGGATTCGGTGTTCCCCGAGCAGAACGCGAGCAGTGACTTCATCGCCGATCCAGACGCTGCAGAGTGGCTTCTTTGCAGAGAGTGCGACTGCCAGCGCGGGGATGCGTGTTGCATCCGCTCCGACGGCGAGGGTTACTGGATTACCTTCCGCAACAACCTCCTTAATTCGGCCAAGCCCCAGCCCAACCACGGACCGTTCCTTTGCCTCGACCGCATTGCCCAGATTGTCAAACCACCAGCCTCCGATGTTGCCTACTCCACCTTGTTCAATGATGGAATTCATGTATCTCAGACGATCCTCCGGATCGAGGAGGTCATTCTGAAGGGAGTCCTGCCGGGGCGTCCAGTCGGTCTGGTGATGAGAGGCGAGCGATCCGATGACCATGTTGGTCCGGTGGTCGAGTGCATCCATGAGGGCTTCTACCAGAGGCAAGTGTCGGACGATCTTCATATCGCGGGCATCCACTAAAGCTGGGATAGGCATGCAGGCGTACTTGCAGCCGAACTGCCGCGCAACATCACGAACGATGTTGTTGGCGTCAAACCGGTCGACCTCCAGCCGCCGAACTCCCTGAGCAGCGAGTACGAGACCGTCGCGTTGGACCCGCAGAGGGCGCAGGTAGTCGCTGATTTTTCGCGTGACATATCCGTAGGTGATGGCGAGGCAGGGGCTGTTCGATTCCAGAAATCGTCGATCAAGCTGACGCGATGCCTCTCTTGCAACGTCGTCCATAATCACCTCTCTGACGTTGTCAGGCAGGGGACTTTCAAGCATCTCCGATCTACCGTGCACCACAACACAGTCGAGCAACCGAAACTTCTCCCGGACGCGCGCGGCGAGATCACGTAGTCGACCACCCTCAACTGCCCTTGATGGGCGAACTGCAATCTGAACAAGGCCGGCACGACGTGCCGCTTCACACATCGCCTGCACTTTTGCCCGGGGTCGAAGGTGTAGTCGATCTGCCACTGCCTGATGGGAGAGGCGTTGAACAAAGTGGAGTTCAGCGACGGAATAGAGCTCCTCTTCGCGGTAGTCGGCAGGGTCGATGGAGTAGGCCATATTCGTTGATTCTTTCTATTTTGGTAATAATTGTAAATACAATTACATTATGTAACAAATTTGATAAATATTGATAGTTGAGTTACAGGACATACTTAGTTTACACCTGATCTTGACACTCATCCCGGTTAGAATTCAAAATAGACCCATCACAGCCGGATCACGTTAATTGAAATCAATGGCGATTTTGAGTGGTTCGGCTGAGATAGTCTTTTGTGATCTGTTGCGCTGCCAGCGGTGTCTGTTGCAGGGCCTTCAATGTTGAAGGGATACAAGATGAACTGTACGTTTGATGACAGAGTAGATGCTCAATTTGCCGTTAAGCACTGGCTGCAAAACCATGTGCCATCAGATTTCACGCTGAACAATATGCGCCGACTTCTTCGGGATATGGTTCAAAAAGAGAAAGAGCCAGTGGACGACATGCGCGCTGAATATCGTGAGCGCACTGTTGGCATGCTCCGGGGAATTCTGGAATACTCTCGCGAAGAGGCAGAGAACGTTGCTCGAATGTCCCCGTCGCGAACATTGAACAATGCTGTAGCGAATCTCCGCTCTGCGTTTGACATGTTGCCGTCACAATCTCAAACGGCAGGCATTCAGATTCAGGAAGCTGTTTCTCAGTTAGAGATTGAAGCAAGTATGTCGATCGAGAGATCTCGTCAGGCAGCCATGCTGGCTGGTATGCTACTGAGGCCGGTCTCCATCTCCTGAGTTCTTCTTCATCGCAATTTTGGAGGCGGTTACTGCTCCCGCCATAGAGAGCCCGCCTCCAAGTACTGCAAGCGCTGCAACGATTATCACTCGATATTTTAGGCCGTGACTTTCCGGGTTGTTCATAATCCAGAAGAAGCCCACCACAAGCGCGATGGTCTCCAGAAACCCGCCCGATACCCACAAGAAATAAGTCAGTCGCGTCGTGGACGGACCAGACCCATTGATGGCGGTCGGCGGTTTCATCGGCTCAATGCCTGCCATTTGCCCGATAGACATCGGGATCCACCATGCTGATGGTGTTGCTCATCTTCATGAGCTCTGGATTATGGAACGCCTCTTTGCCAATCAAAACCGTGTCGACCTCAATCCCCAGTCGCGCCAATCGGCTTACGATATTTCCATAGAGAGAACTCCGGCCATCTGTAAGTAGTCCAATTCGAGGCTTTACGTCGGGGTCAAGTTCTCCGCTCTCCATGATTTTTTCTATGTCATCCGCTGCTGTTTCCAGAGCATCCACAATTCGCGTGGCATCGCCGGAAAAGTTGACGTTCATGATACGTCGAACGAGGTCATCCTTCTCTTCCAAAGTTGTAGCCAGATAGGGCGGATCTTTTGGTTTTGGATCAATCACGTCGGCGAACGTTCGATAGTAATAGCGCGCGTGTGGTCGACCCATATCTGTTCGGAGCATGGTGACTGCTATAGCTAACTCCATCACCGCGTTTATCCCTCGAGGTGCACAGTTGCGGACCATAGAAGTGCTGCGGTCAAAAAGCAGATAGATAAGGCGTGTGGATTTGTCAACGCCGCCTGTCTCCACCTCTATGGGAACGCGGCAGCTACGCTTCTCCGTGTGGCAGAACAGGTGCTCTTCCTGTCGAAAGAGGATGGTCTTTCTATCTTCACGGTACGCCATGATGGGGATGGATCCGTCAAGGAGCCGGGCAAACACCAGGTCCTGCGGAAGACTGTTGTAAAGCATTGGGGCAAACCGGAGGTCGGAAAGGCTGCGTGCCGGCCGAAGAACCGGATAACCCGGTGGCCGTCGACTCTCGCGATATTCAGAACCGGTCTCCGGGACAAAAAGGGTACATGGTTCTGTAACCGTGACCACCGAGTCGCGGACAATGTACTCCGTTTGAACTTCTGATTGATCGCCTTCGGCGTCAGAAGGAAGCTCGCGTGCTATGTGAAGAAACGGTGGATTCTGCCGAAGCAGCTCCATCACCATCGCCTCGATTTCTTCTGGCTTGCCGAAGAAATCCTGATCTGATCCACTAAATCGTACGGCCCGATCCGCCAGATTCGCCGAGTCGTTGAGGTCGTGCATCCGCTCCATCATACGGCGAATGTCGGCTTCTGAAGCGACCGCTTCACGCGTGACGGCGCGTTTTTTGGTCCGCCGAACGATCATCCACGGTCGAATGGTGGTCTTCTGTCCGCTCCTACCGAAGAACGCGTTAAAGATGTCGCGAATCAGAGCGAAGAGGGGTTTGACCGTTCTACTTATGCTCTCCCAGAAGGTGGAGAGATAGATTAGGAATCTGTTCATGAAAGCAGGCTCGAGGCCGTTGCGTGTTCACGGCGTTCACGGAATACAGTCAGACCTGTGCGCCTGACTTCATCCACGAGGTCTCCCAGGCAGACGAGCCCTTTGCAATTTGCGATCCAGTCATTGAAACCTGTCTCGCCGAATAGTTTGATGGCTGTATAGGGGAGCTCGAACATCATCTCCTGTGGGCGATGGGGACCGAGGCGCATTCGGTGAAGTTGGTCCATCAATGCGCCGAGCTGATCGTATCCGCGAAACTCCTGCAGATGACCTTGATGAGGGACCGCTATCTCGACGACCTCATCCCAGATACGTCGAGCGACGTGGAAATCGGGATTGTCGCCCGCCGGCAAAACATGTTTCAGAGCACGAAGGTGCTCATAGGTGACCTCTCGGCTCTCTTTGACCAGCGCAACCGCTCGAAGCACAGGCAGTAAATTGTTCTGGCTTCTTGTGTTCATCAAGTGGCCCGGCAGAGACTTGGAGGCGCAGCGCTCTTCAAATCGACTGAGGCACCATGCCAATACGAGCATCACACCCGGCGAAACCCGAATCTGGTCGACATCTCGAGCCAGGGCCTCGATATCTGCGAAGGGGATTCCCGCGTGCGGATACTTGCCCGTTCTACGAAGGTCATTCGTCTCCATCGCGGAGAATCGGCCGCTGATGGATCGTAATCGGGGGGCCTGGAAGAAGAAGAGTTGGCGCGCACGAACGGCTTCCCACTGCTCGCCCTGCGGGACGTTGTTGCCCGTCATGAACGCGGAGTGGAGCTTTACATTATAGGAGGCGTCTTTGGTGACGAACCTGCGCTCCAGAAGAATGGTATTCAACGCGCGGGCAAGAGCGACTCCGGCATCCGGAAACTCTTCCAGCAGCGCGATCTGTGCATCGCAGATTCCACCATCAATATAGTAGAGCTGCTTGCCCTCTCGGCGGTAGACGGATGGAATCGGCGGGCCAATAAGGTGGTCCGGAATAGTGAACGCAGAAAGTTGTGGTCGAAATACGGTGGCGCCGTCAAATAATTCAGACAGCAGAGAGAGGAACGTGCTCTTGCCCTGACCGGTCGGTCCCACGAGAAACATGTGGTTCCGAGTCAGCAGAGCAAGAGCCGCTTGAATGAGCGCCTCTTCGTAATCGACTAAAAAGGTCCGAAGGCCATAAACGGCGTCAAACAGGTCTCGGGCGCTTGTTCGCGTTTCCACCGGCTGCCTCCTTTGGCAACGGTTGGTAGAAGTATTGCAAACGATAATCACCCGGCGCAGTCAGTCCGCGATCTTCTGCGAGGCAAGCGTCGGTTGGGGTCGCTTCATAGACCTTTTCGCTGGTGGCGACCCCGGGAGGGCGAAAAGGGAATTAGACAGTCGTCGTCTACGTGGAAGTATAACAACGGTGAGGCAGTTGAGTCAAGGAATACTGCGGATTCATTTGTCTTGTTGACACGGTACGGCGATTAACATCTAGACTCAGC
>JBDUAM010000461.1:0-4956 GCA_040004655.1 Chthonomonadales bacterium
GAGGGGTGTCATCATAGATCGCGGTTCGACAGTCCATTTGAATGATTGCGTACCGCCCTTAATGACGTCGTTCATGGAGATAATCGGTTCTCCGCCGATGAATTCTAGGCCGCTAACCAGCGTAAGCCTGACAGCGTACTCACGAGATGTATTCGGATCATCGGTTCCATTTTGAATAACGGCTGTTAGGACAATTGGTTCTTTGCCCGTCTCTTGCGCCTTCATTCCGCCGAAATAGGCGATCCGAACCGAAGGTGTCGCCTGTTGCGCTTGACATTCCGCCTGACGAGTAGTGATGGCAAGCGCCAAACATACAGTTGCAAGTAGGATTACCGGCCGAACACACATCATTTAATCGACCACGTAGTCAATTGCAATGATATTGTCTTTGATCGGGACAATGAAATTGTTCAGAACCTCCTGGTGAGCCGGATGCGGACCGTATGCTGCAAGTGTTTCCGCACTTTCCATTCGGACTACAAGTCCCGTGGTAAATCCCTGTCCTCGTTCCGTAATCGTGTTGCCAACGGACAGGGAAATAACCCCGGGAATACGATCCTTCAATGTACGCAATGCTGCTAATGCAGCGTTAATTTGCGTTTCAGTTGCAGTTGCTGCCCATTTAAAAATGACTACATGTTCAATCAAGTGTGCCTCCTATTTTGGTCCGGGTTGTGTTAGTTACTGACTTCCATACGACAATAAGATGCGGGAACAACAGGGCCATCGACTTCCTTCCACCATTTTGAAAGAACCGGGTCTTCTGCCTCCACCTGCGACATCCATCCAAGTTCGATCAGGAACCGCAGCCCCGCTACTGCAATTGCCGGCCAGGATCCGTCATGGCATTTGATGGCTATTCCCTGTGCTCGATCTGGATACCCAATGCATAGAAGGCCTTCGGCGCCAGTCTTGGCGAATAGTCTGCCCCGGGTCGATTTCATCATTCCAACATCTATGCCGCGATCCTGCCCGACAAGATGTGGGTGAGCACGCATTGAATTTGTAATGCGCTCGTACTTGCCGTTAGATCCCGAGAGAGCAGCAAATGATGTCGCCATCTCTCGCAGTTGAATGGCAAACGTAGGGACTCCACAGCCGTCGGTGGCTATTTTTATTTCGGACGCACCGGACAATTTCTTAATCAGATCGGCAATGTAAATTTGAATTGGGTGATCTGGCAAATGGTATCCGACAAGCGGAGCGCCAAGCAACTTCGCGCCGATCAAGAGCGCGGCGTGGTTTCCGGAACATCCGTGCTTGAGACACGCTGGTGGATTACCCATGGGTCCGCAAATCAAATCGTCAGGATTGAACCCGGTAACGGAGAGCGCGGCAGCGGCAAAAGCTGCATGTTCGGGAGTGCCTGGGTGCGATGCACAACAGATCGCAACCTCTTCCCCACTGAGATTCAACTCCTCGAAGCCGGGAAGGGTGATGATCGGGATTGCCTGAAGCGGTTTGGCGGCGGACCGAAATCCAGTTACGAACGATTGGTCTCCGTGAAATGCATGCACGGCTCCAGATTCATCCGCCATAACCATCGAAAGATGGTGAGTTGTCTCTCGAAAATCGCCCCGCATAAAAGAAACAACGAGAGGCGATTGCGGGTTAGATGACAGATCAGGCATAATTTGGTGTACGCTTAAAGTGTGGCTAGGATGGTGAAATTATACCTTAGGGCGATTTGAACCAGAATTGGAGCCAGCTAAGTGATTAAACTCCGCGGACTTGAGTCTCAGGGCGCATCCGTACTCGGCACCGTTGCCATTGCGCGCGGGCCGCATTATGTTCCGGCAATTCCAGTTGATGTTGAGCGCGCGATTGGCCGCCTTCGTAGTGACGAGTTGTTGGAAAAAGTCGACATCATCCTCCTGACCGATAAGCTCTCCAACGTCGCCACTCTGTCGCTTACGTGGGCTAACATCGTCGCGATCGTGGCCGAGGAGGCGGAATCGCCAGACGTAGTTCGAGTTCCGTCTATTTCCGGAGTTGATCGGCTTTTGGAACTGGCTACAGAAGGAATGATCGCACTTATAGACGGGGGTCGATCAGTCCTCTATCTTGAACCTGGCGCGGAAATTGTTGCATCGTATCAATCAGAAGCCGACCGCCTTCGTCCAAGCTCACGCTACCACCTCGGATTCAATCATGCCCCCGCAGTTACGCTCGATGGCAAACAAATTCGAGTGCTGGCAACCGCTGAATCTCTGAAGGAAGTGGAAAGCGCCATAACCAATGGGGCGGACGGAGTTCTCACGAGTTACCGGATGATTGGCGAGCACGAACAGCGGTTCAATCGGATCTCTGTTGCGGAGCGGTTGGTCGAACATTCGGCAGGAAAAACGATTGAGATGGTTGCAACTACTGACTCGGTCACCATCCCTGAATTCATAGAGATCACGACAAAGGTCGACGTGGTTCTATGTTTTACTGGAACGGATTCATCCCAGGCAATTGACCGATTTCAGAGTGAATGCCATCACGTCGCGGGACTAATGAAAGCGGACGAACAGAAAGTTGGGTTGTGGAGGCTAGCTCAAACGATTGGGCTATTTGCAGACCTTGAAGAGCCGTACTTTGCTGAATCGGCTACAAGAATTCACCTGTCCTTGCCGCACGACACATTAAGCCTGAATGAAGAGACTACCTGTTGGATGTCAAACGTGATCCTGGAGGCACACAATCAAGCCCTAGCCGTAGAGGTCATTCTGGAATCGGCAGGCGCACGATTGATTGAAGATGTTCTGCATTGCAATGCGGATGCCCTCATTGTTCCGATTCCAGAGGTTCAACATGCTAAATCGGTGGTTCGCGCCATCTCCAACCATGAATCGATCTTCAATGACGAAACTGGTTAATCATATGCCAGACGGAGTTTTCGGAATTCACCACGTTACTTTCCTTGGAAGTAACCCAGTGGTAGCACTCCATATGTCTTCACAACGCCCTTTTCACGCTATTGATCAAACTCGGGTTTATTACGGGCGACAGGGGTGAAACGCTGGATATAAGGCTGAGATCGGCGATTTGGCTACGCCAACCCCGCAATGAAATCGCCGACGGCCCGCTGAATTACCCAATTTACAGTAGAAACAGAATAAGCATCTTGTAGCACGGCAAAAAGTTGTCCGTACAAACGATTATTACGGTACAATAATCGTAGTGGGAACATTGGAACTCAAGTTCAGTTTTCTCGAAATTCGATCTCGACCCGATTTATCAATCCGACGCCTTTTAGGAGACCCTCTCGATGCGTAAGACATGCATGAATTCGACGTTAAGCATAGGCTTGCTGGCCACCACACTTTTGATAGGTCAATCTGCGATCTCCGCAGCTCAGAAGCCTATCGTAATCAAGCTTGATCAGGTCGACCCAACTGGCGCCAACAAGTTGGGCTACTATCCGATTCGTGTTGAATTGTCACCCAAAAAACCGGCTGGTATCTCAAAAGAGCCGACCTACCGGTCAACTCCAAAGTACGCAACGATACATCTTGGAAACGGCCCCAAATCTGCTTTCAATATCGCCGTCGACGAGCCAGCCGGCGCCGACTGGAAGATTTACGTCGATGCAAACCAGAATGGCGACCTTACAGACGATGGTGATGGCGCCTGGAAGACGAAACGAGAGGGCGCTCGACCCATGTACGGAGTTAATCCATACACGCTCAAAGCATCCTGGGGTAGCGAGAAGAAAGAGACCGCGACCGCGCCTTACAGCGTGAACTTCTATCGGTTTACCAACATGGATTACCTTCTTATGTACAGAAGTTCGGCGCGTACAGGAACCGTAACGGTGGATGGTAAGACGCATAAAGCGACACTCATTGAGAATGACGCTGATGCCCTCTTTTCTAAACCCCTTGATGATGCTGGCAAGCCACTGCCGGGTGCCAAAGCAACGAATGCTGTATGGCTCCTTGTCGACTGGAATGACGACGGCAAAATGGGCAGCCCGATTGACATCCGATCTCCCTTCAAACTGAAGGAAGTAGCGATGGAAGCAATGGTCAAGCCAGATGGTTCAGAAGTGAAGTTGATCGCGACAAAGCGCGTCGTCGCTGAGAAGCCGAAACCGGCCGAGGCAAAAGCTCTGCTTGCAGCAGGAACGATGGCTCCAGATTTCAAATGTGAAGCGTACGGCGGCGGTGAACTGAAACTATCTGACTTCCGCGGAAAAGTAGTTATTCTCGACTTTTGGGCCACCTGGTGCGGACCGTGCCAGAAATCCATGCCGCATATCGAGAAAGTTTACCAGAGCGTGAAGGACCAGAACGTGGTTGTACTCGGCGTTTGCGTCTGGGACGAAAAGAAGCCATACGAAGAGTGGGTACCTGCTAACAAGAGCAAGTACACGTTTAAGTTTGCCTTCGACCCCGCAGGCCGTGCAGCCAACAACATTGCTGGCGGAATGTACAACGTTTCCGGAATTCCAACCACCTACATCATCGACAAAGACGGTAAGATCGTGGAAGCCGTTGTCGGATACCAGGACGGCGATACTCGAGTTGAATCCGCACTCAAAAAGGTTGGCGTTACAGCAGCCAACTTAAAGTAGAGTCTGTTGAGTCGTTTGGATTGGGACCAACTATTTTGTTTGTTGGTCCCTTTTCGTTTACCTGATCAGTTGCTACTCAACAGTAACTGAGTCTCCTGTGTTACAATTAAGCATTACACGACTGCTGCCCGATTGACATAACATTTCCCGTTTGGAACACTTACCCGTTCCGTTCGGTCTGACCAATATTGCAGAAATGCAACTGGTGAGTGTTATGCGGTTCAGGTGGAAGCGAGGGCGAAGCATGTCAGTTGATGCAGTATTGTCAACCTCAAAAGGTGATGCGGACGACGATCTGGCGATACGCTGTCGTGAAGGTGAAACGCGCGCGTTTAATGAAATTGTAACCCGTTACCAAACGAGGTTATTTCTCTTTTGTTACAGATTGCTTTCTG
>JBDUAM010000344.1:0-4942 GCA_040004655.1 Chthonomonadales bacterium
CTGCAGGCGCATTCATTAGAGATACGGTCGACATTCTGCGACGTAATCCTGGTTATCGGTGGTTTACTGCCTCAGTGTTTGTCTCGGGTTTTGGCAATTTGATGGCTACAACCCTCTACCCGATCTATCAAGTCGACCATTTTCATATTACGAATACTCAGGTCGCCAATATGCAGAATATTCAGTCGCTTGCGACAATAGTCGGATATCTGTTCTGGGGTGGATTTCTGGATAAGAAGGGTCCACTTGTAACGGTACTCGTAGCCATTGGCATTAATCTTGCTGTGCCATTGCTTTATGCCGAGTCTATTTCTATCACCAGTCTTTATGCTGCTTCTTTGGCGATGGGAATCTGCCTTGCCGGAGTTGATCTCGCCTATTTGAATACCACTCTGCTGTTTGCGGAAGAGGGCAAGGCGAGCCAATATCAAGCTCTCCATTCGAGTTTCTTTGGGATAAGAGGATCAATCGCTCCACAGTGCGCAGTACCAATGATGGGTCTGGTGGGTGCAAGAAATGCGTTCCGCATATCATTTTGCGTTATCGTTGCCGGAGTCTGGCTACAGGTTATCTCCATGCGTGATTATCGCCGACAGGAGAAGAGTGGGGAATTACGCTGACGTTATCTGTCGCTAATCGGTGTGTCGGTATAATGAGTCAGACATGCGAATTCTACTGACAAACGACGATGGAATTGAAGCGCCGGGAATCATGGCGTTGAAACAAGAGTTGGACAAGGTTGGCGAAGTCTTTGTGGTTGCTCCAGAGAGACCACGTAGCGCTTCTGGCCACGCAATAACGCTGCACAAAGCCCTTAGATTGCCGAAAGTTACACTCAAAGATGGAACCGAAGGCTGGGCATGCAGCGGAACACCGTCCGATTGCGTAACTCTGGGTTGGGAGATAGTTCTCGATAATCGAGTAGACATTGTGGTTTCTGGAATTAACGCGGGGCCGAATCTGGGTTGGGATGTGACCTACAGTGGGACCGTGTCAGCCGCGCTTGAAGGTGCAATACTTGGAGCGCCAGCAATTGCAGTCTCGCTGGCTGGCGAGCGCGAACCATTTGATTATGGAACGGCGGCCCGTTTTACGCGTCAAGTAGTAGAACATGTTGGTGAGCGGGGGATGGAAAAATATTCCCTATTAAACATCAATGTTCCGCCATTGCCCGCGGATCAAATCTGTGGCGTGGAAATTACGCATCAGGGTCGGCGGCAGTATGTAGATCGCATCGACAAGCGGACTGACCCATGGGGGCGCGACTACTACTGGCTCTGTGGAAGTTTAAAGGACGAAGCGGCGGACGAAAAGTCCGATGTGCACGCAGTATTACAAAACAAGATTTCAGTTACACCCATTCACCTCGATCTGACTGCCACACATCTCATTTCCGAGATGCAAAAGTGGTCGCTGACAGTCGAGAAAGTCTAAAGGAATTTGTAAATGATATTCAAGTTGTTGGCATTGTCGTCATTTTTTGCAGTTGGATCGCTTTCGCACGCAAACGGCAATCGATTTCAAGACGCGACCATTTCGGAAGAAACGGTCAAAAGATATGTAACTGCTCTTGCCTCGGAACCTTTTGGGGGGCGCGCATCCGGAACGAATGGTAATGTAATTGCCGCAAAGTACGTTGCCTCAGCATTTTTCAAGGTTGGGCTGAAAACAGTAGGCACAGATTTGCAGAAAGATGCTACCGCGAAGCCGAACGGGAGCGGATACTTTCAACCGTTTACATTCAACGCAGGTTCAGAGATCGGACCTGCAAATAAACTGGAATCCGATAACAAGCCGCTTGGTAAGATCGGTGCGGATTTCTACCCTTCCAAGATTTCCAGAGCCGGCGATATTGATGCTCCCATGTTACAGGTGAACTATGGAATCGTGCTCTTAGACGGTTCGCGAAACGACTATAAAGACCGGGACGTCCAGGGGAAGATCGTCATGGTGCAATATGGCGCAGACACGGATGACCCAAAGTCGCCATTGAATGCCGCAGCCAGCACACGTGCCAAGGCCATGGTGGCTCGTGATAAGGGTGCTGTAGGTTTAATTGAAGTGCTGAAAAAGGGCGTTCGACCTGACAGCATTAGCGATGACAGTTCCGCCGACGCAGGATTGCCAATCATCAGAATTACGCAGGAAGTTGCGGATTCGATGTCCAGTGTATTCATCCACATGAAAACAGACATTCAGAAGGTTAAGAAGACAACTGCAAATATTGTTGGACTTCTTGAAGGATCTGATCCTGTGTTGAAGGATGAAGTGGTTGTCATCGGCGCTCACATGGATCACCTTGGAATGGGTGGACCGGGTTCACTCGATCCAAGCAAAACGCCAACAATTCACCCGGGGGCGGATGACAATGCATCTGGCACTGCCGGAGTAATGATGCTCGCGGAATATTTCAGTCACACGACTCGACCAAAGAGAAGCATCTTGTTCATTTGCTTCAGTGGAGAAGAACTTGGTCTGCTCGGATCGGCTTGGTATGTGGCAAATCCGATTATTCCTCATTCAAAGACCGTAGCCATGCTCAATATGGATATGATCGGCCGAATGAACGATAATAAGCTTATTGTTGCGGGCAGCGGTACGTCCACTGCGTGGAACGGATTGCTTACGCAAGTGTCCTCGGGAAGCAAGCTGGCGATCACAAAGAGCGATAATGGATTTGGCGCATCCGATCAGGCATCGTTCTATGGTGCAGGAATGCCAGTTCTGTTCTTCTTTACGGGCACTCATGCCGATTACCATCGACCTTCTGACACGGCAGATAAGATCAATTTTCCTGGTGAAGTTCAGGTGATCCAGTATGTCGCCGATTGTGCCACGAGAATTGCTAACTCTGACACACGCCCTGATTACGTGCAGATGGCGGTCCAGAAGGACAGTGGCCCTGCGCGCTTCCGTGTTTCCCTGGGGTCTATTCCGGATTATGCGGCGGATGTGGATGGAGTGAAGCTTTCTGGTGTGCGGGAGGGCAGTGCCGCCGAAAAGGCTGGTCTGAAGGCAGGTGATATTGTCGTCAAATTTGGCGGGAAGACCATCCATAACGTTCAGGACTATACATCCGCCCTTACGGAACACAAGCCCGGAGATGTCGTGGCAATTGTCGTTCAGCGCGGAAATGAGACTGTGACATTAAGCGCCACTCTCGCAGCGTCACGTCGGTAGGATAGAGACAATATGCCCGGACTATTCGCCCCGGAAGTTGGATTTGCAGCTGCGGGAATTGTAATCGGAGCGGGTGGTTGGCTGGGTTATGACACCTACCGGAAGTCTATCTTGCGAAACTGGACGGCTGTCGCGGAGAAGTTGGGTGGCACACTGGTCACGGACGGACCAGGTAACCGTTGGAAGATCAAAGGTCGCCTGGGAGATCGCCCTGCATTTTTGCAAGAAGATGTGAGTCACGAAGAGGCCGCAGCTTATCATCACACGCGCGGTTCCTTGAACATACAGAATCCGGCCCATCTCATTATCGGACTGCGCCATAAGAGCATGCTGGAAGAGGTGGTGACGCAGAAGGATGAGTCGGGGGTTACCACTGGCGTTGCCGAGTTTGATCGGCAGTTTTTCTTCATTTCTAACGTACCAGAAATGGCGGCCACGCTCTTTGATCAGGAACTGCAAAAGGAGCTTCATCGGCATTCTGACCTTGAGATTTATCTCAGGAGTTCGAGTATTGAATGGAGAAGGTCAGGCAAAGTAAAGTCGTCAACTGAGATCATGCGGCTTTTTGATGCAATTCAGCGGATAGCCGTATTAGTAGGGGAACTCGAACCAAGAACGTTAACTGCCGACCAGAGAGTCGCAGAGTCCGAATTAATAGCAAAGACAATCTAAGCATTCAAGTCGGACGGAGGATATAAGTTGAAGTCAATTGTTGTTAGCGGAGCATTGCTGATTCTTGGAGTCGCTGGAGCATCTGCTCAACTAAAAGAAGTGCACGATGATCGGGAAGTCCATCTAAAGAACGTCAAGCAGTTGACCTTTGGTGGCCAGAATGCGGAAGCATACTGGAGCCCGGATGGCAAGAAGATCATCTTCCAGGCAAAGGGTGCGGACGTCAAAGCGGATCAGATGTATGTCATGAACGCCGATGGAACCAATGTCAAACTGGTTTCAACCGGAAAGGGACGATGTACCTGCGGATATTTCCTGCCGGGCGGCAAAGAGGTCATCTTCTCATCCACTCATGGCTTCAGCATGGATACGCCGGTAGAACCTGACCGATCCAAGGGTTACGTCTGGCCGATCTACCCGTACTATGCCATTTACAAGGCCAATGCCGATGGAACCAACATTCGATTGCTCTACCCGAAGAAGGTCGAACCGGGCAAGTCATTTTCGTACAACGCGGAATCGACTGTCGCGCCAGATGGGAAGCACATCATCTTTACGTCGACCAAAGACGGAGACCTTGAACTGTACTCGATGAAGTTAAACGGTTCGGACGTCAAGCAGCTTACAAAGTCTGTGGGCTACGACGGTGGAGCTTATTACTCGCCTGACAGCAAGATGATTGTATGGCGTGCGCACCACCCGAATGATCCGAAGGACCTTGAAGACTATCTTGGATTGCTGCATCAGGACCTTGTTCGACCGATGCACATGGAGATCATGGTCGCGAATGCCGACGGATCCAATCCACAAGCAGTCACGCACAATGGAGAAGCAAATTTTGCTCCGTACTTCACGTCGGACGGAAAGTCTATCATCTTCTCAAGCAATATGGATGACCCGAAACATAGGCAGTTTGAACTGTATACAGTTAGTGTAGATGGAACGGGACTCAAGAGAATCACGTTCGGTGATTTCTTCGATGCATTCCCGATGTTCAGCCCGGATGGTAAGAAGCTGATCTGGGCTTCCAATCGCCATGGCAAAGAGCCACATGAGACGAACATCTTTGTAGCAGATTGGGTTCCTTAAA
>JBDUAM010000600.1:0-4925 GCA_040004655.1 Chthonomonadales bacterium
GAACGTCCCTACCGCGCCCTTCCTGGTAATGCCGCGGCGTAAAGAGTGCCGCAGCTGGAGGGCGCCACAGCGATTCGGGCCACATTTAGTTTCCCCGGCAAGATCAACTTGCTATCGCTGCCCCACCGCCGCCCTCTATCTGCTAAAGTGTTGCGTGAGCGAGAGTTAATCAAAGCGATAGCCGTTAAGCGTCTAGCCGCGTTTTATGCCTCGAAAAGCAAACAGGCCGATCCAAGTAACAGCCCGGAGGAATGCGCAAGTTCCCGGTCAAATGTTTGGCTACTCCCTGCAGGCGATTCGCCTGTTGAGTCTCGCGCTCGATGCTTCGCCCGGTACCGTCCTCAGCCTAGAGGTCTTCGAAGATGTCGGAACCGTCGACGAAGCAGGAAACACCGTTGCTTCCCAGACGAAGTCGGGATTGGAGACCAATCCGATTAGCGATCGCGCAGTCGATCTTTGGAAAACCTTTAACAACTGGCTGATCGCAGTTAGGTCTGGGCAGCTATCCACCGCAGCGACTCAGTTTGAGGTTTACCTTGCGAAACGTCACACCGGTAACTTAGTGGCTCTGTTTCATGAAGCCAAAACCGAAGACGAAGCCAAGGCGGCCCTCGATCGTGCTCGTGATGTGCTTTGGGGAGCGTCTCCAAAATATCCGAAAAGAAAGAATCTCGGTGAGACGATAGCGCCCTATGTCAATCACGTTCTCGATCTCTCGTCCGAAAACACCGTTGCAATCATTCAGCGCTTTCAACTATCGGTCGCCGCGATCGATCCATTGCGTGACCTGAGACCAAGAGTCAAGGCCAAGTGGGTCCGGCCGGAGAGTGTTGAGCTTGTGATTAAGCATGCCCATGGATGGATCAAAGAAAAGCTCGACGGCCTACTTCTGCAAGGAAAAGCGGCAGTTCTGGACGTTGATGAGTTCAATGCTGAGATTTCAGCATATCTGCCTAGGGTCGATTTCCGGCAGATACTTACCGCAATCGCTGGCAGGCTAGAACTAACGGATGACACGATCGCCGCGGAGCAATTGCGCACCTACGTGCGCCAAGTTGAGCTCATTGAGTATTCCGAAGAGGATGTGATGGAGGCGATAAATAATTTCCTCAGGGCGTCCGCTGAGCGTTCGGCGTGGAGCGAGGCGGGCATCGTGCACGACGATAGCTTTGACGAATATGAAGCGAGCCTGACCACATACTGGAAAAACAAGCGGGCAGTCCAACGGGTGATCCACAAGAGCCTGAGCTGTGTGGAACGCGGGCAACTTCTGCTTGCCGACTGCGCGCTGCATCAACAAAAGTTACAAGGTTTAGAGGTGCCCGCCTTCTTCACCCCAGGTAGCTTTCACGCACTCGCCGAGGAGAAGACGGTCGGTTGGCATCCTGACTATGAAGCACTGCTACCTGCCAGAGGGCAAGATGGCAATTCTAAATAGAGAAGTTCGAGCCATCCAAAACCCAGCTCTCGGATCTGTTTTAATATGGCGTGCAGCGTCAAGCTACCAGAAGAATCACCAGACCGCTTCGTTCATCCCGTTGCCACTGTGTTTTTTGATCCTGCCGATTGTGTTCCATGAGGAAACATCCGCTCTGATCACCGGAACCCGAACCGCATCGGGGCTACGGAAGTTGACCGAGAAGTTTCAAAGCGCAGAGGAGTCAAAGACCGATTTGCTGTTGGCCATTGGTGTGAGGGCCGTCGCCATGCGTTCACTCACGTGGGAGTCAATTCGGCTGGGGCTCGCCTCAAATGTGATCTCAATCAACACCGAAGACGGCACCCTCATGTCACTGTCTGAAACACGGCTTGTGAGTGGCGTTCCACAATCCATTCGTCCACTGCTGGGCAGCGCCGAGAAACTCGGGACGTGGTTTTCAGGCTTAACTTTGTACGAGGTCGGTTTACAAATGCAGGTTACCTTCTAATGGATTTCCAGATCAGCCAAATCGTCTTATGGCCGAAAAACCCGCAACGAAAGATTCGAACCGTTAAGTTTGAAAGGGGACGCGTTAACGTTATTTCGGGACATTCGCGGACAGGCAAGTCTGCAATTATCCCGATCATCGACTACTGTTTAGGGTCGCGGCGGTGCGCCATCCCGACTGGAGTGATACGGGAAAAAACAAGCTGGTTTGGCGTCGTGGTGGCCACGTCCGAAGGCGAAAAGCTTTTCGCGCGTCGTGAACCGGAACAGCAGCAGGCCACTGATGATATGTACGTCCAAGAAGCAACCCACGTTACTATCCCGGACGTGATCACGAAGAATGCAACGCGAGATTTTGTGAAAAAGCGCCTTGATGCCATTTCGATGTTGACGACTCTCAGCTTCACTGTTGATGACGCTACCAGCAATGGCCAGGGAAGACCTAGTTTCCGCGATCTCGCAGCGTTCAACTTTCAGCCTCAGAACATTGTGGCAAATCCAAACGTCTTGTTCTACAAGGCCGATACGCTTGAACATCGGAACAAATTGCGGAGTATCTTACCTTACGTACTCGGGGCTTTGAGCGGCGAAACCTTAGCCCAAAGGCATGAATTGCAACGTCTCCAACGGGAACTTCGACGGAAAGAAACGGACCTGCGCAACATCCAGACTCTCTCGGAGCGTTGGCGGGCCACGATCGGCGCCCGAGTCTCTGAGGCAAGAGATCTGGGCCTCATCGCTGGTGACACCCCGGCACCTGCAAGCCAATCTGCCGCCATGGATTTACTCAGACGAATTGCGACCACGTTTAATTCCGATCCACTCGTTACCACAGCCGCAGTGAATGAAGGCGTGACGGAACTCAACCGCCTCAACGGTGAAGAGCAAGCGACTGCCCTGGGGCTTTCACGTCTCCGAAGAAGAAGCGCCGAAATGGAACAGCTTCGGCAGAGTTCAAACTCGTACCAAGGTTCTCTTGTACTACAGCGCGATCGGCTTCAGCTGAGCCGCTGGTTGAGCGATCAGCAAACAGAACAGGACTGTCCTCTTTGTAGAACTCACCTTACTGAGCCACCAGTGAAGCTCGGTGAGCTGCTGAACAGCCTCACTATGTTGGAAGAAGCTGCCTCAGCGACCACTATCCCTCCCAGCTTCGATCGTGAATTCGAGCGCGTCGGCGCGGCAATCTCGGAACAGGTTGAACGCTTAAGAGGAATTCGAATTCGACAGGGAGCATTGACAAAACAATCTCAAGCTGCCCGCGATAGACAGTACGCCCAGTTGCGGGCCTCCCGTTTTCTCGGGCACCTTGAGGCAGACCTGCAGGTCTTCGACAGCATTGGGCAAGACGGAGAGCTGTCGGCAGAGGTTGCATTATTGAAAGATCGTGTAGCCGTGCTCGAACGTGTGATCTCAGAAGCTGAGATTCAACTTCGAGTGAGGCGAGCACTAAATGCAGTCAACCTCTTTGGAGGACGACTCATGCCTTTGCTGGACGCGGAAACTCCGAACGACCCCGTGAGCCTTTCGGATACCGAACTTATGCTAAAGGTCCAAAGGGCTAACCGGGAGGACTTCCTGTGGGAGATTGGTAGCGGATCGAATTGGCTGTCATACCACGTAGCAATCACCCTCGCGCTACATCAGTTTTTTCTTTCGCTTCCAGCTTGCCCGGTACCCAACTTTATCGTCTACGATCAACCCAGCCAAGTCTATTTCCCGCAACGTCTCGCAGACAGGAAAGATGTGGCGCCGATCGCGGAACCCGAATGGAGTGACCAAGATGTAGAAGCGGTCCGGAAGGTGTTTGTCGCTATGTCACAGGCTGTAGCTGCAACAAGGGAAGGCTTCCAGATCATCGTTCTGGATCACGCTGGGAAGTCTGTTTGGGGCGGAACTCCATTGGTTCACGAAGTCGACGACTGGCGTAATGGTTCAGCTCTCATTCCAACAGAATGGATGAATTGACTCTCAGTTCGCCAGCCGGACGTAAGGAATTCTATTTGGTGCCCGAAAGCTTTCTGAATCCTGTTCGGATTTAATCAGCATTCGGATTGCTCTCGGCTATCTGTTTGGCTTCAGTAAGCAAACGGGCTGCTCTCTGAATTCATTGTGGCTTCTGCCTATAGTCGTCGCCCGTTGTTAGGGGACGGAATGCACCATTGGAGGAGACTGAGAAGGGCAGGGGCTTTCACTCCACTTTCACTCAGTTAAGCGGCGGTTTGGATTCGGAGAGTTGGAAGTTGCTGATCTCGTTACACCTGGATGAGACGCCGTAGATGCGGTTGTCGTTTATTTTCAATCTACGGTCGCTTTCCCAAGCGGGACGTCGCGGGTTCGACCCCCGTCTCCCGCTCCATTTGTTTCAGTGCTTTACCTCTAATCCCAGCCCCTAAAGATGTTCGCTGGCTCCAAAATCAGTCTCTCATCGGAGTGTTGGGGAGTTCTCAGTGTCCTCAGACGCTGAACGCATTGATTTCATCCAGTGCGAATGCCAGCCCGCATCGCTGGCATTCAGAATCGCGCGGAAATGCCCCGCCGTGTTTCGGCCTTGGTAGCCAGTAGAGCGGCGCCTGACGTGAGCCGCGCTTTACGGGATTAATCCTCCTTCGGTATCGAAATATCGATGCCCGGACGCCACCGGACTCCCAGGGAGCCTATTTCCGTGGACGCCGTTTCACGGGAGCGATCTTCGGCGGTGCGCTCAAGGAAGCTCGCCACCGACGGCGAGAAGACGTCCCAGGGGGCCGCAGAACTTGCGTACCAGCAGAGCCTCCAGGTGCAGAGCTTTCAGCGTTTGAGCACCGCCTTGACCGGCCCGCCTACCGCAGGGATACCGCGTATCGAGAGCCATCGAGCTGGTATACGAACCGCGCTGCATCGTCACGGTGCGGCCCCGTGACGCGAGTCGTCCTGAGGCCGTGCCGAGGTCGAGATCCACCGTGCGGATTCCGGGCCAAGGCGAACGCGATTCCGGGATCAAGCCGAACGACATTCC
>JBDUAM010000100.1:0-4920 GCA_040004655.1 Chthonomonadales bacterium
CTCATTCAAGAGAGCCCACGCGTCTACGATGTAGACCACATCATGGAAAAGCCTGCCATTGAGTATGCGGAGACAAACCTGCGAGTGGAAGGCCTGCTCTGGGGGATGTACCTCTGCTTCTTCGGAATGCACGTCTTTAATCACACGATCTTTGATCACCTACAGCACGCGATTGACAATGACCTGCGGGAAAAGGGCGAATTCCAATTGACGAGCGCTCAGGAGAAGCTTCGCGAGAGCGGAGAACGTTACCTCGCGTTTGAAGTTGTAGGCGAACGGTATGACATTGGTATTCCATTTGGATATGCGCAGACACAGGCCGCGTTGGCAGTGAATTCCGTGTTCCGTGAACAGATGCTTGCGGAACTGGTGCGAATGCTCGCCGTACCCAGCCAATCTGTTCCGGAAGCGTTCCGAGATCAATAGGTCCGACTATTTTGGAGTGAGTGATTGCAAGTAACAACGAGAAACCTCGATTCGACGGAGGTATCGGCCCCTGCGCACGGCGGGCCGGGCGTACACTCGTGTAGAGGTGTATTTGTTGTTGATGGAGCCTTCGCTCACCTGATCAACTTCGGGCCATTTAGTTTCAAGAATGTCGAGCGAGCGGAATTGCGCGAAATTTGGACCGGGTTGATTGGTTCGCTCTCCGGATTGCAATCGGAAAAGGTTCGATTTAGGGTTCGGATTAATCCTTGGCTCTGGTGTTCTGACTACGACCTGATCTCCCCGTGGGAAGTCCGGGGAGGCATGCCTCGATCGGCCTCTTTCAATGGTGAATACCTCCAACTTCTAACTGAGTTTGTCGGGATTGCCAGCGAAGGTGGCGTTCAGGTTGAAGTCGTCCTGTTTGATGGGGAGGCATTCATTCCTGGTCGAAAGGGCACCGGATATTTTCGCAATCCATTCAACCCTCGGTTCGGCGGACTCCTTGGTCCATCGCCGAGGCCAAGTTTTTTCCAAGTTTCGGCCCCGACAAATTTCGAGGTTCGGGACGATATTGATTCCGATTGGCCTAACATGTCTTTACACTTGCAGTTGATCCAGCATGGTTGGGTAAATGCGTTTGTGAAGGCTGCAGGTGGCTTCGCGAATGTACAATGGATGCTCTACCAAAACCTCGATGGCGTGGACCCCGTACGCATTGCGTTCATCGAGCATTTCATTGAATTTCTCCGGGTTGTAGATCCGCTCGACCGGGCAATATCCTGCACAACCCGAACTCCCGGTCCGGCGGATTCTGCGCTGTATCGCACGTTTGGTATCGATACCGTTCAATCGAGCGTTGCGCAGGACGGATTCGGGGTCAATATGGAAATTGCCGATGGCCTTCACGAGTTGCGCGAATTCGGAAAGCCCGTAGTTTTGGAATCTGCAACATCGGGTTGGGATATTCGTAACGCCTGGCTTGCGGTGATTGGCGGCGGGAGCCCAACGTTCCCGTTTGGCCCTGAGCTCACTGACCCTGTATTCCTGGCCTTTGTCAAGACTCTTAAGGACATCGGTACCCGACTACTTTCTTCACGCGCACGCATCTGGGACGATGCGCAGCCTGACTCTCAGACTATCTGGAGATCTGGCGGTGATCAGGTCATTGGATATACGCTGCGCAACACCACCCAAACCGGCGAACCATGCGGTATTCGAATTAAGCCTGGAAAATGGTTGGGTCGATTTGTGAACGTTAGAACTGGAGATTCGCAAGATTTGAGCGTAACATCCAATGGCGTAGCATCTATTGAGATGGATTACCAGGTGAGCGAAGCAGCATTTTATTTGATCAGAAGCAGGGAGTAAAACTTGTCTATAGATATTGAACATGCAGAAACTGAGATCGAAGAGGTTGTAGATCTCTACGCAAATTTTGTGAACCCGGGTCTGGCGTCATTGATGAAGTTTGCCGGTTTTGGCGATGTCGAGTTATCGGCCAGCGGTTGTTACCTCTACACTGTTGGGGGTAAAAAATTCCTCGATTGCGTAGGTGGATACGGAGTCTTTTCGCTCGGGCATCGGAATCCAGTGGTTGTCAATGCAGTTAAGGACCAGTTGGAGCTCATGCCTCTCTCAACCCGCACGTTCTTTAATTCCCGAACGGCACAGCTCGCGGCTAAATTGGCGGAGATTACCCCGGGAGGCTTGCAGTACACCTTCTTTAGCAACAGCGGAACCGAGGCTGTCGAAGCAGCGCTTAAGATCGCACGTATCGCCACAGGTAAGACGGACTTTATCTCCACCTTCGATGCATATCACGGAAAGACGTTCGGGGCCCTGTCCGCGACGGGACGAGATGTATTTCGTAAGCCATTTGAGCCGCTGGTGCCCGGATTTCATCATGTTAAGTTTGGCGATGCCGATGCGCTCGCCGCTGCAATCACGGAAAAGACCGCTGCGATCATTCTAGAGCCGATTCAGGGGGAGGGTGGGATCATTGTTCCACCGGACGATTATCTCGCGCGTGCGAGCCAAATATGCAAGGATTTTGGCATCTTACTGATTGCCGACGAGGTTCAGACCGGGTTTGGTCGCACTGGCAAATTCTTCGCATGTGAACACTCTAACGTGGAGCCAGACATTCTCTGCCTGGCAAAGTGCCTTGGTGGCGGGGTCATGCCGATTGGGGCGACGATTGGCACTCACGACGTTTGGACAAAGGCGTTCGGAAACAATCCGTTGATCCACACGAGCACGTTTGGCGGGAACCCGCTGGCCTGTGCCGCGGGACTTGCTGCCATTCAAGTCATTCAGGATGAAGGGCTAGTAGAGGCGTCGGAAGTTCGTGGCGCGCAGTTCATGAATGGCCTGAAGACTATTCAACGCGACATGCCGGCTGACCTGGTTGAGGTTCGTGGTAAGGGGCTCATGATCGGTCTTGAGTTCGCTGTGAAAGACGTTGCAGAACTCACGATCAACGGAATGTCGAGGAGGGGAGTAATTGCGGCGTACACCCTGAACAATCCATGTGTCATCCGAATTGAACCGCCATTGATCATTACGTCCGATGAGATCGACTTCGCGCTGAATGCATTGCGCGAGTCGATTACAGAGGCAGTCGACATGCTTGCCGATCTTTAGGCTTCTCCGGCGAGCTCAACTACAGGTTCGGCAGAATCGGGTTCGCCTTCGGTCGGTTTACGACGGAGGCAGATGATGTACTCCCGGTTACCTCCAGTGTACGGCGAAGCAGCCGTTCCTCTAACCTCAAGTCCGAGTTCGTGATGTGAGAATTCCGTGATCTTCTTGAGTGCACCTTTGCGTGCATCGGTGTCACGGACAATCCCTCGCGCACCAACTTTTGCTCTACCCACTTCGAATTCTGGCTTCACGAGGGCAATGATGTGCCCACCTTCACAAATCAACGGCGCGACTGCTGGCAGGACCAGTGTGAGGGAGATGAATGATACGTCAATGGCTGCCAAATCGAAGAGGCCATCAAAATCTTCAGGTTTGAGATTGCGAGCATTGACGCCTTCTCGGCTCTCGACTCGCGGGTCTTCAAGGAGCGACGGTGAAATCTGGCTGTGGCCTACATCTATTGCGACAATACTTGCAGCGCCACGTTGAAGCAGGCAGTCCGTAAATCCACCCGTGGACGCTCCGACATCAAGGCATCGTGTACCACGAACATTGATTCGGAAAGTCTTGAGGGCAGCTTCCATTTTGAGGCCGCCCTTGCCAACGTAGGGGAGAGCGACTCCGGTGACTTCAATTGCTGCTTCCGGTTCGACTGGCGTATTGGTTCGGCTTTCTACTTCGCCGTTTACGGTGACCAATCCAGCCTTAATAAGTCCCTGTGCCCGGGTTCGCGATGAAGCGAGGCCACGGCTCACAACTACAACATCTAATCGTTCCGTACTCATTTACTGCCTCCAGAGTCGCAAAAGACGGGCTGTCCAATCTGGACAGCCCGTCTTTGCAGTCTGATTGTCCTATAGATTAACGGTGTCTTTACCGACGGACCGTTGTACTGCACTAACGTTAAGGCCGGTAGTGTGCAACCAGGAAACGGCTCGTTGAGCCTCTTCCAGGTCTCCCTTGATGTCCATTTCAACAAACCCGTAATCTTCGTTCACTTGAGCGCGTCGAATATTTACGGTAACATCGAAATCCTTTGCCAGTTTGCTGATAATAGGTTCCTCAACCTGAGCCTTGGTTCTCGAGTTAAGCTGAACGGTAATTACAGACATCTATCGACAGGGCCTCCGGGAGAATTAACTTCCTATACGCTCATTATACCCGCCGAGAGGGGTAAGCTCGCTACCCGCCGGCGATGGCAGGGACAATGGAGATGGTATCCCCATCCTTTACTTCCGTTTCGCGACCGTTCAGAAAGCGGATATCTTCTTCATTTAGGTAGACATTGACGAACTTGCGCAGGTTTCCGGTGTCGTCTGTTAGGCGCGACGCAAATCCGGGAAACTGGCTCTCCAGATCTTTTACAATCGAGTCAATGGTTCCGGCGACAGTTTGAACAGTCTCCTGTTCCCCGGTCAATTTGCGCAACGGGGTGGGGATGAGTACGGTGACGGCCATGGTAGTCCTTTCGAATTAAACGTGCGACGTAACGAGTCGCTCCGCTTTCAATGCTGTATCCAACGAGGCGAGGTTTGCCTGTATGTAAGTTGGTCGACCCATCTCATTCGCGACTGCTTCTTGTGTCTTCAATCCGTTGCCTGTGATGGCGATGACGACAACATCTTCTGCTTGGAATCGGCCTTCTTCTGCAAAGCGTTTAGTAACCGCAACAGTAACCCCACCAGCGGTTTCCGTGAAGATGCCTTCCGTTCGGCCCAATAGGCGAATGCCTTCAATGATATCTGAATCGATTACATCTGCCGCCCAACCGCCACTCTTTCGGACTGTTTCAGCAGCAAAGTAGCCATCCGCTGGATTTCCAATTGCGATTGACTTCGCGATGGTATT
>JBDUAM010000594.1:0-4918 GCA_040004655.1 Chthonomonadales bacterium
GCCCTTCACGTCGATGGTCCAGTAGAACGACCCGAGCAGCAGCAGGCTCCATCCTCCGGCGACCAGAACGTACGAACTCGTCCAGATCTTCTTGATGATGGGGAAGTCGATGCCCCAGAGGTACCCGAGCGCAATCGACGCCAGCCCGGCAATGATCAGCCACTTCGCCTTCTCGTGGCCAGACCTATCCGTGCGGAGCCAGTGGCCCGAGAGCACGCCCATCAGGCACGTGGCGACTGCCGGAATAGTGGAGAAATATCCCTCCGGATCGCCAAATTTCTCGTATAGCTGACCGGGCAGGAAGATGACACGGTCGACGTAGTTGGCAAAGTTCCCCTCTTTAGTCCAGTTGCCCGCTCCGAACCCGGGCACCGGAATGAATCGCATCATCAGGTAGTAAGCCACCAGGCATGAAATCCCCGCGATGATCTGCCCGCGAATGTTGGAGTAGACCAGGATGAGCCCGGCAATGCCGTACCCGAGCGCAAGCCTCTGAAGCACCCCCGCCATGCGCTGATGCTCCCAGCCCTTCAGGTCGAGCACGTGGTAATAAAGAAATCCGAGCGCGATGAGAATGAGGGTTCGCTTGATGATCTTCAATGCGACCTGGTTCTGTGTCGCGCCATTCTCCATCGCCTTGGCAGTCGAATACGGCAGCGCCACGCCGATGATAAACAAGAAGAGCGGAAAGATCATGTCGTGGTAGCGAATGCCCTGCCACTCCACGTGCCTGCAGAAGATGTCCGTCACCCACGAGACGGTGGGGTTATCGACCTTCTTGGCGACCTCTTTGAAGAATTCATCTGCCCCCATGATCCAGAACATATTGAATCCACGAAGAACATCGAGGGAGAGCAGTCGGGCAGGTTTAACCGGCGGCGTTGCTTCGGTAGTCTCGGACATTCGCAGTTGGCTCCGTAGGTTATGAATGAGATCGCAGCTTCAACCTGAAATCTAACAAATTAGTCCAATAATCCTGCGTCGAGTTACGACTCTTCCCATCGATTCTCTAATTCCGATGGAATTGTTTCCACTTCCAATACCCCTTCTTCCGGGTGAGTCTTGTGCGGGTCATCCTTGATCAAGCGAACAAGCGCGAATTTGAAGAGGAGGTTACAGGTCTGAAGAACAACGCAGCTGATGGCCGCTCCAATGATGCCGTAACGGGGAACCAGCAACAAGATCATGATGACGTATGGAATGATGGCCAGCACGCTAACCATGACCAGCGGCTTATCGTGGTGGCGCGTATAGAGGTGGTGATGTGGCCAGAGCGAAAGAGAGGTCATGCTTGTCGAGAAGAGAAGCATCCAGAAAGCAGTAAGCGATTCGCGGTAGACCGGCCCTTTGTCGAGGAACTTCAACGCGAGCATCATGGCAATACCCGCGAAAACAGACGTGACGATGACGGAGAGGACGAGTCGCTTCCAGAAGTCTTTCATCATGCTGTTGAAGCCGTCCATGCGACCGGCGGCATACTCTCTTAAGATCTTCGGCATCATCACCGTAGCGACTCCCGCCTCCGGGAAGGCCACCACAATGTTCGCAATTGTTGCGTAGAACACATAGACGCCAACGACTGCTTTGCCGGCATAGGCCTTTAGAGTGTATACATCAAATAGGGCCGTCAACATTAATACAATTGTGCCCGGAATATAGTGGAACGCTACACGAATACCAGATTTGATCCACCCCCAGTCGATTGGCTGTTTCCATGCTTTGCGCCAACCCCGGTTACGCATCATCCAGATTGCAACCAGGACGGAGGATCCACTGCCCGTAAACCAGATCAGCCACACCGTGTCGATATGTCGCAGTCGGGAGACAACGAGCATTAACGGCACCGTGACATAAATCCACGCGCCCGTTCGCAACAGGTGAATAGCGTTTGAAGCGACCGGCTTACCGAACACAACCAGAATTCGCTGCAGCTCGTAAGACATATGCTCCACGACAACCAGCAGATAGAACCAGCCGATAAGATACCAGGGCAACATATCCCGAATGAAAACAATCAGAAAAAGCGGCAACACGATCAGGTAAAGAATACTATGATAGATGGCCTGGTCGCGGACCATGGCCGGCTGTTTCTCGGGGTCAGCGCCAGCAATTTCTCGCGTGCTGTAGAGAAAGAACTGCATGCCGGCAATCATCACGCAGGTGTTGACGGTCTGCGCCATGAGGCCATACATTCCTAATTCAGCGGGTTTGAGAAGTTTGGCAAAAAAGAGGATAAGGATGAACTTGCTGCCCATGGACGCAAGGCGTAGGAGGGTGGAAAGAATGACCGCTTTAGACATTCCGCTCTCCCCTGAGCATCAGCAATATTTGACTATGGGCAAGAATTCTACTACCCAACTATGGGGCAGACCCAATTGGGGCGGTTGAACCGGGAACCTGTTTGGGTACGACTTTGCCGTCGGCAATCGCCCGCAGCAATGTAAAGAAACCAAAGGCTACCTTCTTCAAGTTCTCTGGGGCCACGCCTTCGGGACTCGTAATTCTATCCACGACCGTGCCTTCAAATGTGTTCGAAAGAAACCAAGCCATCTGCCGAATGTCGTTATCAACATCCACCTCGGGCCACTCCATGTCAATCATCGCCCCGATGGTCCAGGGCTCTTCCGTAAACAGACAGGTTGAAAATCGGTGGATAAAAATGTCTGAAAGAATGACTGTCTTTTTGCCATATAATGCGGCTTCCAGGGATATGGTTCCCGACAGACTCACGGTGATCTCGGCTTTGTTCAGCAAGTCGTGGCTATTGATATAGGGATCAATCAATTTTACGCCCGGAATCCCTTTAAGCGCCTTCAGGTATTTTGGTCCGCGAATACCCAGCGCGTTGGGATGCTCTTTCACGTAGAGTTTCACGTCCAGCGGCAGACCGCGGGCGATGTTCTTGATGACTTCGTAAGCGTCGGTAAAGTAGGGCGCAAGCACATCCACAGAATGTTCCGGCGTATAGTTCAGCGTGTAGAGAACAAAGCGCTCGCCCTCTACCGGTTGATCAAACAGGCTATTCCACTGCAACTTATTCAATCGATAATTGATTGGAATCATGTGGTACTTATGATGTGTGAACATTAACGGAAGGGTGTAGATATTGGCATCCCTTTTGGCCGTTGTAGCACGAGAGATCACGCCCCGAACCACCCGTTTAATGTAAGGCAGCCCAATGGATGGTGCACTGGTTCTATTGGCAACGTACTTCATTTTCTCTTTGTTTAAGACCCGCTCGCGAATCTCTTTCGCCATCTCGATAAACTCTGGCTCAACATCTTCGGGAGTTTTGGCGCCCGTGATAATCGGTACAACGTCGCCTTCGCCTTCCCACATCACAAATCGCTGGATGGGGAATCGAATATCGAATGGCGCAGAATAGTGCCTGCCAGTGGCGTGACAGATGAGCAGCGCGACGAGATCGTGCATGGTGCTCGGTTCACCCGACACGAGCTGAATGTCGTTCTTCTCCACGAAGTCGAGGATCTTGCGAAAGATGTAGAGGATGTACTTTTGGGACACTCCCCAGGGTTCGGCGCGAAGAAATCGTTCCATGGCAAGGTAGTGTTTGATTTTGGAAGCGGATCGCCGCTCAAATTCGCACGCGAGATCAAAATCTTCTTCACTAAAGGGCGCAGCCAGAGCCTCATCCTTGCGCAGGTAGAGCACCTGGTCATGGGTATAGCCCAGTGCGTATGCCTTATCGACATACTCCTGTGCCGTGAGGATGTGGAATACCTTTACGCCCGCTTTACGAAGCTCCTCGCAAGCGCCAAACCAGGTATCTGTACGTTCCCAGATTCCGCAGAAGGCGACGTTGGCGTAGGGGCCAGCAGGAGGCGCAGGAGTAGCCTTTGGAGTCTTAGTTTCGGTCATTAGTTCTTCCCGTCACCAGATTCCACGGGGGTATGGAAACCATCCATCAGGACAGGTGTCGTCAAGCAGCTGTTTTGAATGTCAGCAGATTCTGTTTTTGAAAAACGTAAATTCCGCATATGTGGCACCATTCTACCCGACAGGATACGGGGGTCGCCGATGAAATGCGACCAAATTAAGGAGAATTAACAGATCAAATGGAAGCCTTCGCCAGGTTGCCCGCAATCAAACGAGGCCGTGGGAGGTAAAATGTAATCCAAAACCGATTACTAACAAACACAAATATGCTCGCCAACCTCCGAATTAGCTGCCGCGAAACACCCGGTTTTTGGCGACCAAAATAGAATTTGGAGAAACACCCGGATGGCCGATAAATTGACCGATAAAGCAAAGATTGCATCCTATCAAAAAGAAGGTTGGGTGATAGAAAACATCTTCGATTCCGCCGAAATAGGTGAGTTTACGCTTACCTTTGCCGATGTACTGAAGTTGCAGATGCGCAAGCTTCGCCTTGAGATTACCGGCGATATCAATGAAGATGTGAAGACCCTCAACGCCCGTAGCAGCGTCGCAATGACAGAGACCATGGGCATTTGCCGCAACACTTCCGCCGGACATAAACTCGCTGCCAACCCGAAGCTGAATGGCGTATCCGCAGGCCTGTTGGAAGGCGACACCAACCTGGATCGCCGATTGGTCATCTCGGGACCCAGCTTTTTCGTCAACATTCCCAGCAGCAATGAGCGAAAATACACGTGGCACAGTGAGCAGAACTGGTATCCCAAGCGACGTAACTTCCTCAACGTCTGGTGCCCCATTGTGGTCGACCGGGTCGACAACAACTCCATGGCCGTGATGACCGGTTCGCACGACACCGACTGGTTCTACTTCTCTGAGTACACCGGCTACGACGGAACCTTTGATGAGAAGGCCAACGTGCAGTACGAGATTCCGGAGTCGTTTCTGGGCAAGTACAAATCTGAAGTGCCGCCCGTGGCTATTGGTCAGGCGCTCTTCTTCAATGGCAAATTGGTTCACC
>JBDUAM010000529.1:0-4907 GCA_040004655.1 Chthonomonadales bacterium
TCATTCTGAACCTTTGTTGCTTGAGTTGTACGTTCGCGTAATCAGCCGTTATGTCGGTAAATGTCACTTCCCGAGTTGCGAACCCTCAGTGGTACGTAACTCTCTATTTCTCTCTTTAAGGAGACCCAAACAGATGAAATTCGTAACCGTTGAAAAGATGCAAAAGCTTGCATGCTACGTGCCTAAAGTTGCAGTTCTTTGCATTTTGGGCTTAACTGTGAGTGGCAAATCCTACGCCCAGACGAGCGCTTATTATATCATTGCTGGTGACGACCATATTGTCAATGTTGTCCAGGGTGGTTTCTTACAAAACACGTTTGTTGTTCCCGGAAGTGGAGGTACGGCGTCATATCCCATCGCTATCACCAATTCTGTCTGGCTCGGCACCAGGAATAGCTCAGGCTCAAATGAGTTCACTTTGGGTGGAGTACCTACCGGTAACACTGGCACAGGTAGCGCAGACTTGGATCAGCTTCTTGACGGTACCACTGACGGTCGTGGAAACAATTACGGTGTTCAGTGTTGTACTTCGAACGGCATTAACAATATAACAAAAGCCAATTTCGACTGGTCAGGGCAGAGCGCGTTGTTTGCGGTGCCGAATAATGAACAGGGTCTGGGAATAGCTTTCGACACACTTACAAATCACCTGTTTGTCGGTACATTCTCGGGGAATCTGTTTGAGTTGGGTACAGACGGCACGCTTTACAACACGTTCACCCCGGGCAAGGCTCTAAGCAGCCTGGCTTATGAACAGGCGACAGACACGCTTTGGTCCGCAGATAATGGTGGCAATACAATTCACCAGATCAGTACGACTGGCGTAGCCCTTCAAGATATAGTATTTCCCGACATAACTTTTGGAAACAACTTTGGCGGTGAGATGGCTGTGGCCGGTCGGAGTTCTGTTCCGGAACCGGGTGTTGCGACACTGGCGATAGGTGGTTTGGTCACCCTGAGTGGACTGGGCTTTTACCGTAGGCGACGCAAGTAAAATTGGTATTCGGGCGCTGACGAGGGTGTTGGCGCCTGAACTATTCTCGTTCAATCTGCATCAACGTTAATACTTCGCGCAAACTTTCAGCGCATGCCTCTGCATCATCGTCATATTCCGAAATAGGTTTGTTCAACGAGTAAAGCTTTAGCGCCACTTCGTAGTGTTCACACGCAAGTTTGAAATCGGGGATTTCGTGGTGATATAGGTCGGCTATTCGGTGGTGACAGACGGCCTGCTCTCGTTCGCTGCCCTCGGCCAGCTCAAACAGCTCACAAGCATTGATGTACCAGATCGCCGACTCTTGAAACAACCCCGTCCGAAACAGCATCTGCGCACAACGGAATGCAATGTTAGCGCGATTCCACTCTTCACCCTCAACATCTGCAAGATCGCGGATCTCCTGATCAAACCGCACGACAAGAAGTTGAATTCGTTCGCTCGGCTTTCGCCAGAAGGTCTTTATGGTCTGCACGCCGATCGCTGCCATCTTGCTGCTCTTGGCGGTCTCACCAGATTCCAGATATCGGTCGGTGGATCGTTGATACGCTTGCACGGCCTCAGGCGCTCGATCTGCCTCGATTAACCAGTCACCGAGTAGGCGATAGAGATCCCCGCGGCAAGGCACCCCAGAACCGGACACGCTAGATTCCGCGATGGACCTTAATCGGTCTATCGACTCCCCTAGCAATCCCGCGCGATGTGTTGCCAGACACTGGCTGTATTCGGCAACTCTATCCTTTCTTGTCACAGGTACTTATGCTCCTTCGGTTACATGTACAATATACGCATAGGAATCGATTTTTTGGCACATTGTATTAGAGTTACGTGCAGGGAATCCTGTTGAAATAACTCGATTGTACGATTATCGAACATAGTTGGGAATTAAAATTTGCTCTCGGCAGGTATTCTAATGTAATAATCATCCATTCGAACTATGGGTGGGTTTTCGCAGGAGGTTTGCATGGCAACGCCGCTAATCGTGGGTTTGGCAATGGGTTTGGTCTACGGAAGTTTTCTGGAATGGTTTATTCACAAGGTCGTAATGCACTCCACTTCCATCTCTCAACTGGCTTTTGACCGACACGCAATTGAGCACCACGTTCAGCGACGCAGCCTCAAAACCTTTTACATTGCTCCCGAAGAAGACGACAAATATCATCTGCTGGAGAGCTCGGTTATTCCACTTCTCTGGTTTGGGCATCTTCCGGTCTATATCGCTGTTGGATATTTCTACAATGTATGGGCTGGCATAGGCGTCGCCACCAGCGGAATGCTCTATCTTCTGGGATATGAGTTCATCCACTTCTTTATTCACGTTCCAAAGGGACATTGGTTCCAGCGTACCCGCCTTTTCCGGTTCTATTGCGAGTACCATCGCGTTCACCATCACAAGGCGAAGATTAACTACAACATCGTGATTCCATTTGCCGATTTTGTGCTTCGTACTCAGACCTTTGAATACATTCGCGTAGAGCCATCCCGGCCGGAATTTGTGAAGCCGGATACCGGTCCATCCACTGTCTGGCAAAGCAAAGAAAATACCACGTCCGTACAGAACCCCTGAAAGCCCGTAGCTATCCATTTTGTCCACTGAATCTAAATTACGTGTTCTGATTACCGGAGCAACCTCCGGAATCGGACTTGCGACTGCCAAAAAATTTGCAACCCAGGGCTATGACGTCGGAGTTCTCTCTGAGAATGCGGACCTCGTACAGTCTGTGGTCGCCGAATTGAATGGTGCTGGACTCAGCGCGTTTGGATGCACAACCGATCTGTCCAAACCTGCCAGCCTCGTCGGACTTTTTGATCGACTGGAATTAGATCGCGGACAGATCGATGTCCTCGTAAACAACGCGGGAATTGGCCTTCAAGGCGACGTTGCAGAGACTTCAAATGAAGACCTGCGGCTGCTGTTTGAAGTGAACTTCTTCTCAATGGCCACTTTGAGTAGAGATGCTATCAAGGTTATGGCTAAACGGAAATCCGGCCATATAATTAATGTCTCGAGTGCAGCCGCTCGCCGAGCATTGCCAGGCCTGAGCGCCTATAGCTGCACAAAGGCCGCTATGCACGCTTATTCGCAATCGTTGCGAGTAGAAGGCAAATGCGACGGGGTTTCGGTGTCGGAATTGCTGCCGATGTCCGTTAAGACGCCTTTCTTCGAGAATGCACGCAACAAATCCAAACAGCCCTACGAAGCGCCGACGTTGTCCACTACCCCGGAGCGGGTTGCCGATCAGATATTTCTTGCTGCCAACCGGCAGGGCACGGACCTTTACACGAGTTTTTTAGCGCGCATTGCCCTTGCAATCGATGGATTAATGCCTTCCATATTTGAGCGGATATTGGTTACAAGGCGACTGCAGTCTCGGCGTAATAAATAGTCGTTTTTAGTGCCCCGCGTACCAGTCGTATCCCCGTTCCGCCCAGAAATCAGCTGGTTTTGTCGATGCATAGGTAATGGTGCCGATCCTCTTGATGTTCTTGATGCCATATTTTACTGGTATGGCAAGGCGTAATGGCGCTCCGTGTTCATCTGTAAGCGGTTTGCCGTTCATCTCGTAGCAGAGCAACGTCTGCTCGTGAATGGCGCTCTCCATGTCGAGACCGACGTAGTAGCCTCCATCGGGCGTAACCATGCCGACATACTCGACCAGCTCTTCCGGCGATTTTCGTACGTCTGGCGCCTTACCAGTTCGAGTGGTGGGTGGATACTTCTCCATCAGGTCGATCAATCGAGCGCCAGTCCAGTGGACTACCTGGCTCCATCCCTCAATGCATTTCAATTCGGTGACCATGTCGACCTTCGGCAGTGCCCGGATTTCGTCCATCCCAATTGTGACCGGTGAGGATTTGCCGTGAACTCCCACAATATTCAGTTGCCAAGTTGAGGCATCGAATTCAGCGGATAAGCCGTCATCGCCATTTGCTCGAGGGTCTGCCGCTTCTGACGTGTCGAAGGTTGCTGCCAGTTGTCCGCGACGGAAGATTTTTCGAGATATCGCCTCGTTAAACTCCAGCCCTCGGCGTAGTGGATAAATCATGCCGTTGTTTTCTTCACGGGATATTAACCACTGTCTGCCTGCAAGAACACCTGCGACTGCCACACCTCCCCAAACAAAACTTCGGCGCGACATTCGGAGCATCTGCTGATCAATTTGTCGGTCATCAATATCTTCGTTCATGGCTCGACCTCCATAACAATAGGCGACTCGTCCTTAACAATCTCATAACCTGTGATCATCGCCCGGAAGTTGTTCCATCCCGCACGAATGACCTGGCCAACGTGGACAAAGAAGAACAGGCAATATCCGATCGTCAACCAGAAGTGGATGAATCGGGCCATTCCGTAGCCGCCGAGCAGGGTAGTGATAATCCCGAACTGCACCGGTCGATAGATCGCGAGCCCGGTCAGGGTGGATCCCGCTCCCATCAGAATTATGCTTGTATAGGCGAACTGCTGGGCGCCGTTAAACTTCTTACGAGGTAACGGCTTCTTCGAAAGATGCAGGTCGTGTAGCACGACGTCGAAGGCCTCGCGAAACGACTTCTTGTTCGGCAGAAGGTGTCTCCACTCGCCTGAGAACGCGGTATACAGTACATAGCAGAAACCGTTCAGTATAAAGAACCACATGAACAGGAAGTGCCATGCCATGCCCTCGGCCAGTCGATGATCGGCATGAAACAAATCGTAGAAACCGGGCTTGAAAAACTTGATCAGAGTTCTGTCACCAAAACCAAGCCTATACACGTCGTTAGCCCAGTAGATGAGCAGGCCGCTCCAGATCATCACCATCAGCACCGGGAAATTGATCCAGTGGAACCAGCGGATCGCCAATGGATGCTTTTTCTCTATCCGTCTCATTTTTCTGCCAGTAGACTTTCAATGCGCTTGGCCATCATCTCTTCA
>JBDUAM010000379.1:0-4879 GCA_040004655.1 Chthonomonadales bacterium
ATCAAATCAATCATCGACCCCGGCAAGACCCCACTACTCTTCGACTCTTCCACTACCACACCAAGTGCGCACGATGCCGTCACATCCTTGCCCTCACCTGGTCGACACGGTGGGAAGAACCACGTGCTTGCGGTCGACGGAACCATCTCCGACCGGTAGATCAACGACATGAAACTAACCGAAAACGCGGGGTCGGGATGGATACTCAAGGCGGTCGGCTGTGGCGGCGTGGCAGTGGTTACGTTCTGGATTATCTCCCTCACGCTGGGCGGAATGCTCGGTTCGGCGCGAATTATCGGCCAGAGCAATATGTGCCAGAGCAACGTAATTAACATGACCCGCGGATTTGCCATCTACGCCGAGGATAACGAGGGATACCTGCCCCGAACGGAACGCTGGATGGACCACCTGCAGGGATACATTGATCGAGAGGCGCGCCTCCATTGCCCGACCGTTAGTCATGCCAGCGAACCAACTTTCGGCTATGCGATGGCAAATGGAGCGGCTTACCAAAAGCGGTCTGATGACACACGATCTGTAGTTCTAATATTCGATTCAACCAACACGACACGCAACGCCGCAGGAGAAGAGACTCTGAAACCGATACCTGGACGGCACCGTGGACGAATGAAAAAAGGCGACAAGTTCAAGCCGGGGAATGTTGTAGGGCTGATAGGCGGATCGGTGAAGTTTGTTCCGGACGGCGCAGCGCCTTAATCGTCGCTCTTTCGCCAGAACAATTTCAAGCTCAGCCATAACATCAAAAGCGAAGTGATGGACCACAACCCCGCCCAGAACCAGGGCGCTCCCCAGTATTCATTTGCCATGAAGACCGCGTCGTTGGGTCGATTGGTGTTGGTGGTGATTAGCAGCAGGTCACGCAAGTCGAAAATAGCGTTCAAACAGACCTGCACCGAGAGAAAGCTCACGATTGCCGCGGCAGTGGATTCTTTCATCCATTTCGCTCCGGCGGCAAGCAATCCCGCCGCCACGACGGCGTAGACGAATCCAAACCAATCAGGTCCGAACGGATTAATCCAGAGTCCCGCTATGACCAGCATGGTAGCTGCGAGGAAGATAAGTCCGCCTCTGCCCCCACCTCGATGCCTGCAGAGGTGGATTGCACAGCTTCCGTAGAGCGCCGCCCCAAGGTAGCCCGCCATAAATATCCAGAACGGCATCCCACCTTGAGACAGGGTCACGCCGCTGGTATCCGGGTTGATGGTTATACTGACAACTCGTCCACCTGTAAGTACCGTCACAAGTGCGTGAAATCCCTCGTGGACTACTGTTACAAAGAGGCGAATGGGATAGAGCAAATCGCGCGCGCCCTCAGCCTGCCAGAGGATCAACGAGACGACCGTTGCCAGAATCAACTGCATGCGGGCTGTTGCAACCGTTACGGTACGCCCGCCGGGAAAAGACATGGTTGACTTATTCACAACTTGAATACTGCATTTTCATAAGTTCGGTTTTGCCCAATTCGATTGGAGTTATAGAATCTCAACACTGGATTCCACTTTTTCGACCGATGGATTCGACTCCCAGTAACCGAGAATCTTGTCGAGCACGCTATTACAGAGAGTTGGATTATTGCTGACCAGGGCTGCAGACACCTGTGCGAACTTCCACTCGTCCATTCGGCCCGTCTCCGCGACACTCACGCCAAATCGATTTCTGGTCTGCTCGATCATACTCTTGATAATCTGTCGTTTGTCTTTAAGGGATTGAACTTCTGAGAGTCGAAATGTCGCTGTAATCAATCCCACGCGAGGTATCTCGGAACTCATTTACAGGAAAGGTTGAACGTTTTCATGAGTAGATTCTACCGCAAGAGAGTCCCGAACGTTATTTTCGACTGCGCCGAAGCAGCGCGTTGCGTATATAATCTCATCTCAAATTACGATTCAGGAGCAACACCATCTCGTTACATGAATTTCGTACGAACCGAATGCGGATCGTCCCTAGTAGCGTAGAGACAATTACCGCAGAAATAGAAGACCACCCTTTGTTGGCGGAGTTACTTGGCGCCGATATTCCTGCAGATTGGCCACCAGAATCGTGTTCAGACGCTCTGGAATGGTTCAAGTTGCAGCTACAGACGCGGCCGGATGCAGAAGGCTGGTTCGGCTGGTATGGCATTGCTACAGGGCTTGTGGAAGGACGAGATGTTCTCGTGTCTTGCGGCGGCTACATGGGGCCCCCGGTAGACGGGGCAGTAGAAATTGGATACTCGTGCAGTCCCACCTACTACAGACGCGGCTACTCATCAGAAATGATGGCAGGGCTATCTGCAAGAGCGTTGGATCGACCTGACGTAGACCGCTTAATTGCGAATGTAAATGAAGACAACAGCGCTTCGGTCGGTATGCTGAAGAAGCTCGGATTCCATTTGCAAGGGCCGGGACCAGAGCCAAATGAACTCCATTTCGTCATTACAGAAGCCGAAATGACGGCGAATAACTAAGCCTCTACCCGAATACCTTCGTGACCATGAACGACGAAGACTTATGCGCCTTCAACTCGCAGCGCTTCGGCGATCTATACCTCAAGCCCGGGCGCGAGGGCAAGCAGACAACCGCCTCACCCGATCCGCTGATTTTTCTGCCCATGGCGCCAGAGGACACTGCAGCTCCCAGCATGCGTTCGATTTTATGGCGTGCAGAGCCCAAGCCCGTAACGCAATTACGCGTGATGCGAGAAATAATACACCCACAAAGGCCTGAGCGGCGGAGACTTGACCTAACTTCAATTCGTTCGTTAGGCCCGTATCTGAAACGCTAACGCCAAATCGATTTCTGGTCTGTTCGAACATGCTCTTGATGATCTGTCGTTCTTCTTAGAAGAGAATGGACTTCTGAAAGGCGAAAGGTCGCCGTGATTAATCAGATGCGCGGAGTGTCTGAGCTCATTTGCAGCAGTAAACGGCGATTTTCATTTCTAGATTTTACAGCACGTCTGATGTGCCTTGCCAGATGGCCCAGGCAACACGTCTTTTTGTTGGCGCTATCGCCGCACAGTCGCAAACGGCTTAATAGTCCCCACGCAAAATCGATTGGTCCCAAAATCCTATCTCACGATAGGAGATTGGGGGTTCGACCGACCTAGTTATCTAACGGGACTCTATGTCGAGGGCGTCACTGTGAAGGCGGGACAATCCGTCGACAACCCAGTTATCTATGACAACGAGGTGTATGACGATGTGTTCTACCCAGTACTGGTATGCTGCATGACGAGCCCGGACCAGATGAACCTGGTCGGTCTGTTCGTAACCCCAGTATTGACGGATGGCTGGGGTTTCTCGAGGCCGGAGTGGAAGGAGACCGCATTCCACCTACGCGACTTGGCCACAAAGTCGACGATGCGAATGACACGTTTTCCACCTGTCACGGTTGGGACAGAAGTCGCGAGCGAAAAAGCCGGTGAGGGAAAGGACTCGGCAGGAGCTCGGCTATACACAAGGCTTATCAACGTCCAGTATCACATAGACCCAAAGCGACCTCTGCTCATTAACATGGGTGGCCAAAGCGCCACACTTGCATCTTCATATCTCCTTGATCCGACCATTGCGAAGAAGAGCATTGTATACTACACCGATATAAAAGTTTACAACGGACACTACCAGTGGGCATCCCAGATCATCGCGAAGCATTTTCGGGCAGTGAGTTGGGGCGATGACCACTGGTGGATAACCAAGCGCTGTCAAAATGAATGGCGCGTCCTGCCTCGCCCGGAGCATTGTGAGGGCAAAGACAATGATGCAAACAGCGGAGAGTGGAGACTATTGACCGCCATGAATGTGCCTCTACTCGACTACATGGTCCACCAACTTCAAACTCGCGTTGAGTATTGTCAGGGAAATAGCAAATGGGATGCTTTTGGGGATGGTGGTATCATTCACGCATATCTGCCTGGCATCTTTTCTAATGCGGCGTTGCGGGAGGTTCGTGGTGGACAGGTACTGCACATCGCAAAGTTTACGGAGATTAATGAGGCACGGGTAAAAGCATTTACGATGCCAATACTTCTGAACGCGAAAGCGTACGGACATTGAACTTTGAGTTAATCGCTTGTATCTAAATAATTCCGTGACGTGCACCGACAGACTCGCATGCGCCTTTGCGACAACCGCATCTTTTTTGATGACGATGCCAAGGACAAATGCCTTGTCATATCCAAAAAGAATTCAAATGGAACTTCAACAGAGGTAACAATATTGTGATGCTTGCCAAAATGCAGAAGTATATCCTTCGCGGGGGTTTAGGGGTGCTTACGCTTAGTTCAGTGATCGATTGGAGCTCAGCGCAAACCTTGCCCGGAACCGTGCGTTATTCCTGGGTCGGCAACACTTTTATGGATCACAACGCAAAAGCATGGGTGCCGGACGAAGTGCGCGACCTATGTGTCGCCTCAGACGGCACCGTCTTCACGGCAGGCTATGCGGAAGCGGGTGGCAGTGGCCTGGGCATCAAGAAAGGCGCCTTCTTTGGTCGATACAGCGGTTTCAAGTCGGGTTTTGGCGATCCCGTAAAGGCTGTTGCGACCGATGGGAACCATATTTATTGGGGTGGTGGCAATGGCGTCCAGCGCTACAGTTATGCTTCGAGTGACACGCCTGAATTGTCGGTTCTGGAGGGAAGCAGCATCACAGGGCTTGCATATAAAGGTGGTCTACTCTTTATCAGCGATTACTCGAAGAACTTTGTTCGAGTATTTGATACGGTCAAGATGACTCAGTTGCGCCAATGGACATGCGCAAGGCCGGGCAAGATTGCCGTTGATCAGAATAATCGTGTATGGGTAATCCAGTATGAAACTGGCAGTGACCCGAATACCAACCTCATCGGTACGCAGATCCTGTCGTTTTCAGATAAAGGCG
>JBDUAM010000604.1:0-4865 GCA_040004655.1 Chthonomonadales bacterium
ATCAGCAATGGTTTTCCAGTTTTGATTTAAGTTGATGTCGGAGCGGATAGGCCGAATGTACTGGACCGTACGGAGAGAATAGAATTTCACTGGATGGACTTCGATGATGCCCCAATTGAAAATATTGAAATCGTCAACTCAAAAGTTGGAGCCGACATTTGTTACGTTGGCAAGCGAGATTCTGACGATGCGATGATTGCAATTTGCCGTGACGGGAGAATGATAGGAGATTGGGAACGGGACGTTTGGTTATTTGGGCAAACCTCTGAAGAGGGATTAGTGAACATAGTACACGAGAATACTGCGACTGTTTGGTATAGTGACAGAGATCAAGCTTATGGTCTTGTGCCCTAAGTTCACGAAATCCATGGTGGTTGCCGCAATGCAGATTTTGAAAATTTACGATCCAATCTAGCTGTTGCGTTCGCGGTTCGAGCTCAAACGTAGTTGTCGGCGCCTCTTTTCCTTGTTGAACCATGTAACTTTCAAGGTGTATAAATTACACTACCGGGATACTGCTCTATTCCTCCGGCGAGAGAATGCTGTACGGTTTACCCTGCTTAATTCCACGATCTCCGAACCAGATATCCACCCCAGACTCTTGATACCATGCCGCAAAAGATAGGCCCGTTGGATCAAATAAGTTATCATCCCAGTCAGTAGACCAAACGGTACCGTAGGCGGGCCCGTTTACAACCAGGTACCACATGTAAGTACAACCTCTATGGGAAATTCCCAAAAGGCCCGGATACGGTATCTCTTCCCCCCATTTCTCATCACCTTGAGCAGATTGCCCGTCTGACGGTTGCGAAAACGGAAACGGCATACTCGGGTCACATTCGTTGAGAGCCTCGTCGAGTGGCAACAATCCGTAATCAGGACCCGCCCCCGCATTACTTCGGGAACGTGTTTTGGGAACGGGGCGATTCGCACCACCATCACCGGCCTCTTTGAGGAAGAAGCGATATTCGGTTGGCAACCTAATTTGATATTTTTGTTCAAATGCGAGCAATTCTTCTTCCGACAGAGGTGGTCCCAGGCGATATTTGTGAACCTCAGATCCGAAGACTTTGAAATCCGGATCTTCTTCGCGCATCCTTCGGAGCACTTCATTCAGTTTTTGAACATCAATTTTTGCCATGCAGTCTATCCCTTGTATGGTAGCGGGTATATAGTCAAGCGGGATCGTGGTCTTTCAATGACCGATTTGTCCATCGCGGCATCAATGGTTGGCATTGCCAATCCAGAATTGAATATTGCATAGGATATGGCACAGTGTCAAATGGTCTAGGGAGCCTACGGCGCGGGTCAATTGACCCGGTACTTGACCCGGCGCACAATCAGACCCTTCGTGCCTCAGGATGACTTGTTGGCGGGTTTTACGCATCCAATTTAACTGTAGAAAACGTCCGGCCACGTCATCCTGAGCAATAGCGAAGGATCTGCTTGTGCGTTGTGTCAGGACGGCGGTTGGGATCGAGCTAAAACGTCGCTATGGACGCCTATTCTCCTTGCCGACGATTCACTTCCAATTTCCACTACGTTGTAAAGGCAGGGAGAAGATCGAGATGAGGGTCGAATTACAATGTTGTAACCAGTCAAAAGGTCCGTTATTCACCCTCACCTAACATATCCCTGCACGGACAACTTTTGCCTTGACAACACGTTATTCCCACGCAAGGAGAGGAAGCCTTCGGCGCGGATCAATAGACCCTGTGGATGCATCGACGTACAAGCAGATCCTTCGTACCTCAGGATGACTTGTTGGCGGGTTTCGCGCATCCAGTTCAACTGTGGAAAACGTCCGGTCTCGTCATCCTGAGCGGGAGCCCTCGGTGCCAATCCCAACCCCATTTCTAAAATAGCGCGGTTCGTGCCATATTATGGTTATAGAATACGATTGCGAGTCTTTGCACCAATCGGCCAGGGATGAATCTAAATGTTGCAAGTAAGACAATCGAAGTGGATTGGATTTGGCATGGCCCTTACGGGTTTTGCACTCGCGCTTGCCGGACTGATTTCGACCGTGCCGGCAGCCAACGCGAATCCCGCGAACCGAAACGGTATGGACCTCTACTTCGAGAAATTCATTCCCAAGCGGTTGAACAACTGCAATACCTGTCATCTGCCCATCAGCGGCGACAAGAAGCCCGACAGCCTCTCCAATTTTCCGCATAATGCCTTTGGCAAACGCCTCGCCGACCTCGGAACAATGCTTCGCAAAGCGAATAAGAAATCCGACATCACCACGCGACTGCAGATGGTTCTCAAAGAAGATGCGGATGGCGATGGTATCGACAACCTCTCTGAAATTCTGCTCGGCCACAACCCCGGCGAAGCCGGTGATAAACCCACCAAAGAAGAGCTTCTGAAGCTTCCAGCCCTCAATGCATCCTTTGCAAAGTATTTAGCCTCGTACCGCTGGCGACCGTTTGAGACGGTGCAGCGTCCGACGCTTCCCGCTCCTAAAGACAAATCCTGGGGCGGCAATCCCATTGATGCCTTCCTGCAGTCCGAACGAGAAAAGCGCGGATTGCTGCCGCGTCCGGTTGCATCCAAAACGACACTCTGTCGTCGCGTTTATCTCGACATCACCGGACTCGCTCCCACGCCGCCTGAACTTATCGCGTTTGAACGCGACACCTCGCCGAATGCCTACGCCAACCTGGTCGACAAATTGCTTGCCACCCCGCAGTATGGAGAGCGCTGGGGTCGACACTGGATGGATATCTGGCGCTATTCCGATTGGGCTGGCTGGAATGACGGCGGTCAGATTCGGGACAGCAAACCCTTCATCTGGCGATGGCGCGACTGGATTGTGGAGAGCCTGAATAAGGACAAGAGCTACGACCGTATGGTCACTGAAATGCTCGCGGCGGATGAGCTCTGCCCTGAAGATCCGGATGCTCTTCGGGCTACTGGCTTTCTCGTGCGTAACTACAAGTTGCTCTCCCGCGAACAGTGGCTTGAAGACACGATGAACCACACATCCAAAGCATTTCTGGGCGTCACGATGCACTGCGCAAAGTGCCACAACCACATGTATGATCCGGTGACGCAGGAAGAATACTACCGAATGCGAGCCGTCTTTGAACCACATAATATTCGCACAGACCGCATTCCGGGCCAGCCGGACAACACCAAAGATGGTCTAGTAAGAACGTACGATGCCGAGATCAAAGCGCCAACCTATCTATTTATTCGCGGCGACGAGCGAAATCCGGACAAATCCCGCGCACTCGAACCGGGTTTGCCTTCAGTATTCGGCGCGGCGTTTGAACCGAAACCGGTGACGTTGCCAAGGCTCGCCTATCAGCCAGACAAGCGAGACTTTGTGATCGCGGAGTCGATTGCCGCGGCAGAAAAAGCTTTACAGGATGCGCAGAAATCCCTGGATTCCGCAACTCTGGCGAAGAAAGATGAAGCGGGTATCAAGCTCAAGATTGCGAGATATCATCTTGGATCGCTAAAAACTCTGGTGCTCGTTGAACAAATAGAAGACGCGGGCAAAAAGGCATCGCCGGAATGGGACGCAACTGCGTCTTCGGCGATGGCTGCACAGCGCGAAACAGCAGTCGCAGAAGCGGAACTCGCGCTTTTGCTTGCAAATCAGGGCTTAGTCGCGGCAAAGGATGCGAAAGAATCGGCCAAGAAAGCTGAAGCTGTAAAGGCCGCAGAAACGGCAGTGACGAAGGCGCAAACTGCATTTACGGCTGCCGACAAGCTGGCAAAGGGCCATGCATCCACGGCCTATAAACCGCGCAGCGAAAACGTATTCCCGACGGAGAGTACCGGTCGCCGCCTTGCATTTGCTAATTGGCTGACCGACAAGAAGAACCCGCTCACGGCTCGGGTCGCGGTGAACTACATCTGGTCCCGGCATTTTGGCGAGGGCATAGTCCCGAGTGTGGAAGACTTTGGTCGAAACGGACGCAAGCCGACCAATCCGCAGCTTCTCGACTGGCTGGCGTCAGAATTCATGGCAAATGGCTGGAGCATGAAGAAGCTCCATCGAACCATTCTGATGAGCCGAACCTACCAGATGTCGTCCACATCCGACGCGAAAGACAATCAGATCGACCCGGATAACACCTACCTCTGGCGCATGAGTTCCCGTCGCATGGAGGCGGAGATCGTTCGGGACAACGTCATGGCAGCTTCCGGCATGCTCGACCTGACGTTGGGCGGACCAGATATCGACCAGAACCTGGCGCTCACTTCGCATCGCAGAAGCATTTATCTTCGACATGCGGCCGAGAAACAGGCCGAGTTCATTCAAGTTTTCGACGGCCCGAGCGTCACCGAGTGCTATGAACGCAAGCAGACAGTCATGCCGCAACAGGCCCTCGCGCTGGCCAATAGTCAACTGGTCATTCAGAACGCTCGACATCTTGCGGAAACTCTCAGCCGGGACGCCGGTGGAGACAGCGCGCACTTTGTCCAGTCCGCATTCTTGAAAGTGCTCGCCCGTCGTCCGTCCGCCGAGGAGTTGAGAGTCTGCATCCAGTTCCTGACGGATCAGTCGACCACACCCATTTCCGGCGCTAAGACGGTCGCGTTGAGCACCGGCGGCAAGGATTCCTCGACCGCAAATCCCATGTTGCGCGCTCGAGAGAACCTGACAATGGCGCTTTTCAATCATAATGACTTTGTAACGATTCGCTGACAGGCGATCTGGAGAATGACGTGGCACACGAAGCCGGGCAAAAATGTAAGGGCATTACCCGCCGATCCTTCCTGAGCGATACGGGAATGGCGGTCACGGGCATGGCGCTGGGCGCGATGCTTTTCAAAGACGGTGTCGCGAACGCCGAGTTGCCGATTGTCAACGGTCGACCTCATTTTACGCCTCGCGCCAAGTCGGT
>JBDUAM010000272.1:0-4844 GCA_040004655.1 Chthonomonadales bacterium
AACACACAAGCAGATCCTTCCTATCGTCTGGATGACAAATTACTACTCTCATCATCACCCGTAACCAACCGTCACAATTTGGCCGAAGGCCCCCAGCCCCATCCTTCAGGATGGGTCAATGTATGTGGAACATGCAATTTGCCTCTCAATTTAGGCGATTCCAATTGACAAAGCCCTGAATATCGGCTAAACTGACTGGTCATTGGTAGACATGGAGGATGAAGAGTGCCGTTACTACTCGAAAAGAAGACCTCAATTATTGAGGAGCATAAGACACACGGAACCGACACTGGTTCAGCGGAAGTTCAGGTTGCGTTGCTTACGGGCCGCATAAACCAGCTTACCGAGCATCTGAAATCGCATAAACACGATTATCACTCACGACGGGGCCTCATGATGATGGTCGGCCGTCGACGACGCATGTTGAATTACCTGAGCAGCAAAGACATTGAGCGCTACCGAGCGCTGGTCAGCCGTCTCGGAATTCGCAGCAAGATTTGATCCGCAGGATAATAGATTAGGGGTGCAGTGTGCTGAGTGTTTCACTCTAAGCGCGCCGCACCCTTTTGTCTGTTGCCTGCTCTATTCTTAGGAGAATTGTTTTGCCAGAATCAGTTGAGGGATTAGTTGGCGGAAAGAACCTGCGCCTCGAAACGGGCAGGGTCGCCAAACAGGCCGGAGGAGCATGTTGGCTCCAGACCGGTGACACTGTACTACTGGGCACAGCCACCATGTCGGCCAACCCCAAGGAAGGACTCGATTTCTTCCCGTTAACCTGTGATTACGAAGAGAGAAAATATTCTGTTGGTAAGATCCCCGGCGGCTTCATCAAGCGCGGTGGTCGACCCAGCGAAAAGGGCATCCTCACTTCGCGATTGATGGATCGCCCGCTCCGACCGCTCTTCCCATACGGAATGCGCAACGACACGCAGATCATCGCCATGACCCTCTCGGTCGACCCGGATTTCCCACCAGACACCAACGCGGTTGTTGCAGCATCCACCGCCCTGATGATCTCGGATATTCCGTGGAATGGCCCCATAGGCTGCGTCCGCGTTGGTCGACTTGAAGGTCAGTTTGTCATCAATCCCTCGCTCGCCGAGCAGGAAATCTCTGACCTCGATCTGATCGTGGCCGGAACCAAAGAGCTTGTGAACATGCTCGAAGCTGGCGCCAAAGAGGTGTCGGAAGAGGATGTAATCGCGGCCATCGAATTTGCACAGATCGCCATTGCCCAACAATGCGATCTTCAGGTCAAGTTGGCGAAGAAGGCCGGCAAAGCCAAGCGCGAAGTTCCGCTTCATCATGTAGATGAAGCCATTCTTACCTCTGTGCGAGAGCGCAAGGGCAAGGAACTTCGAGCCGCCATTCAGAATCCTGACAAAGCCGCACGCGAATCGGGCATTCATGAAGTGACCAAAGAGATCGTGGCTGAGCTTCTGCCGGACTTCCCGGATCAGAAGGCTCCCCTGACCGAAGCGGTCGACAAAGTTATCAAGGAGCAGATCCGCTCCCTCGTGCTGGAAGAGAAGATTCGACCGGACGGACGAAAGCTCGATCAGGTTCGACCTATCTCCTGCGACGTGAGCCTCCTCCCACGAGTTCACGGTTCAGGTCTCTTTACCCGCGGTCAGACGCAGGTTCTTACCAGCATCGTGCTCGGTTCTACCGATGACTCACAGTCCGTTGACGGTATTGAAGGGGACTTCGAGAAGTACTATATGCACTTCTACAACTTCCCGCCATACTCCGTTGGCGAAGCCCGATCCATGCGCGGCCCTGGTCGACGAGAGATCGGTCACGGCGCACTTGCCGAGCGAGCCCTGGAAGCAGTGATCCCGGCCAAAGCCGATTTCCCATACACCATGCTGCTCACCTCCGAGTGTCTTGAATCCAACGGTTCCACCTCCATGGGATCGACCTGTGGCTCCACGCTGGCTTTGATGGACGCCGGTGTACCGATCAAGGCCCCGGTCAGCGGAATCGCCATGGGCATGATGTCCAGCGAAGACAAGTTTGAAATCCTCACGGATATCCAGGGGATGGAAGACTTCTCCGGCGACATGGACTTCAAGGTCGCAGGAACTGCCGCGGGCATCACGGCAATCCAGCTAGACACCAAGGTTCGCGGGCTTACCAAAGAGATGATCGCCAAGACGTTTGCTGATGCAAAGGTCGGCCGTGCATTCATCCTCGGTAAGATGCTGGAAGCAATTCCTGAATCCCGAAGCGAGATGAGCAAGTACGCTCCTCGAGTTACCAGCCTCAAGATCAACCCCGACAAGATCGGTGCGGTCATTGGGCCGGGTGGTAAGAATATCAAGGCGATTGAAGCGGAATCAGGCGCAAAGATCAGCATCGAGCAGGACGGAACGATCTTCATCAGTTCCATCACCGGCGAAGGTGCAGAGATCGCGGCCAACATGGTTCGTGGAATGACCTCCGATGTTGAAGTCGGAACCATCTTCACTGGCAAGGTTGTTCGATTGATGGGCATGGGCGCGTTCGTGGAGTTCCTCCCCGGCAAAGACGGCCTCTGCCACATCTCGCAGCTCGCCGCCCCAGCTCCTCGCCGACCAGATGATGTCGTCAAAATTGGCGATGAAATCAAGGTTCGCGTGATCGAAGTCGACGGTCAGGGTCGAATTAACCTCTCCGCCATCAACCTCGATCAACCGTTCGATCCGAGCACCGTTAAGCCGCGAGAAGATCGACCTCGAAGCGGTGGATTTGGCGGACGAGATCGTGGTGGCGACCGTGGCGGACCGCGTGGCGGTGACCGGGGCGGTGATCGTGGTCCACGACCAGATCGTGGCGCGCCATCTGCGCCGTCCGAGTCTGCACCTGCAGCGGACGATAACGAAGACGATACTCCAAAAGCGCGGTTCCGACCGCGTCGTTAGAGTATCAGTTACACAATCTGATAAAAGCCTGGGTACAAGTTACCCGGGCTTTTTTCCGCCTCCAGCATGCTGGAGCCAAACATGGTGCAAGGTACAGCTAATTCGATCTGTAACGCTTCTGTCGCGGCCCACCACAATATGTTCGAAATGGGGCCAACTTAGCATAGTATCCCGATTTCATTCTGACAATCGACTAGGTCTCAAACGTACTGTAATCAAAAATAGATGAACAATGGACACCCGTATGCGTGTTCAATATATACATATTATTGAAGTCGAACATCATCCAAAACCCCTCGTAATCCAAAAAATGGAACCTCCACAATCCAATCGGATGTGGAGGTTTGTTATTGAACCAACTAAAATCTGGGAATCACGATATCCCCGCCGAATATCTTCATCACAAAATAGATACCGAGCGCGGTCATGGCGATAATCACACCTATATCTGAGTGAAATACCGCAATAGCCAACACGGTAACAACCGCCCAAATTGCCACGGGTATTAGTATTTCGCGCAGTTCCATGGTGCCGTCATAAAGGCCATAGATTGCGAGCCCAATAAGCGGGACGAGGATGATCAGCATACTTCGTCTCTTTCGCCAAACTGCGTTAGGTCAGAAGCTCCTGAATTACTCTTGCCGGCTCAACTCCTGTAAGCTTCTGATCAAGGCCCTGGTACTTGTACGTGAACTTCTCATGGTCAAAACCGAGTGTCTTGAGCACGGTCGCATGGAAGTCGTGGATGTGGACGGGGTCCTTCACGATGTTGTACGAAAAGTCGTCGGTCTCACCGTAGATGGTGCCAGGTCGAGTACCGCCGCCGGCCATCCACATGGTGAAGCATCGCGGATGGTGGTCGCGGCCGTAGTTGGTGTGGCTAAGGCCACCCTGCGAGTAGATGGTTCGACCAAATTCCCCGCCCCAGACGACCAGCGTCTCGTCCAGCATTCCCCGCTGTTTCAGGTCCTGAACCAGGCCGTAGCATGCACGGTCGACGTCTTTGCACTGGCTCGGCAGTCGACCCGCGACGTTACCGTGCGTATCCCAATTGTTGTGGTAGATCTGCACAAACCGAACGCCTCGTTCTACCATGCGTCGCGCCATCAATACAGAGTTCGCAAACGTACCGGGCTTCTTCGCGTCTTCTCCGTAAAGTTCGTAGGTGTGCGCCGATTCATTCTTGATATCAGTCAATTCCGGCACGCTGGACTGCATGCGGAATGCGAGTTCGTACTGCTGAATTCGGGTGTGAGTCTCTTCATCGCCAACCGTTTTGAAGTTAACTTCGTTGAGCGCGTTCAGGCCATCCAGCGTTTCTCGTCGAACGGAACTTGGTACCCCCGGCGGATTATTGATGAAGAGGATGGGATCGCCGGCGCTGCGGAACGAAACTCCAGCGTGTTCACCGTCCAGGTAGCCGGATTGCCAGAGCCGGGCGGAGATCGCCTGCACCTGTTCGGTGTTAGACGGCTTGGCTACAAGCACGACAAATGTCGGCAGGTTCTCATTCAATGATCCAAGTCCGTAACTAACCCACGCGCCGAGGCAAGGTTTACCCGTGATCTGGTTGCCAGTCTGCATGAAGGTAATGGCAGGTTCATGGTTGATGGCCTCCGTATGCATACTTCGAATGAAGCACATATCGTCGACCATGCTGGCGGTGTTGGGAAGCAACTCGGTAACCCACATTCCGCTTTTGCCATACTGCTTGAACTTGTACATAGACGGTGCAATAGGAAATCGTGACTGGCCGGAAGTCATGGTGGTGAGGCGCTGTCCATTGCGAATAGACTCGGGCAAATCTTTGTCGTACATGGCGTTCATCTGTGGCTTATAGTCGTAGAGGTCGAGCTGTGACGGTCCACCAACGCAGTGGAGGTAGATGACATGCTTTGCCTTAGACGCAAAATGAGGCATGGGAATGGTACTGGGATTGCC
>JBDUAM010000274.1:0-4837 GCA_040004655.1 Chthonomonadales bacterium
GTTGAGCGAGACGATTGATCTCGCAAAAACAACTCTTGCGCGGTTCAACCAGATCGCATCTGACCTGCATAGTATCACGGGTGACACGGGAATCCAAACGGACATTAAGTCGACCGTTACCTCGATGAAAGAGGCGACGGAAGATGGGCAAAAACTGATAAAACGGGTAAGTTCCCTGGTGGAGACGTTCAAACCAGGTGGCGGACCAAAACTGGGAATTGGGCGACCTGCTCTGCAGATTGACCTCTTCAGCTCGAGCAAGACGCCGCATTTTCGGTCTGACGTAAATTTCAGAGTTCCGATCGGCGAGAATAATGCGTTCAATGTTGGTCTCTATGATTTTGCGGAGCGTTATAAATTAAACGCTCAATATGAGACCGGCCTAAAAGGATTTGGAAATATGCGGTATGGCATCTACGCTTCCAAGCTGGGTGTCGGCCTCAACTGGGGCAAATTCGCAAACACAAGCTTTCGCGTAGATGCCTATAACCCGAACGATTTCCGGGTAGACGCCAAAGCGCTCCTGCGTGTCAACGATGATTTTTCGTTGTGGTTTGGAGCCGACAATCTGTTCAAACGGACGACGCCGATAATAGGCGTCCGACTATCTCGATAACGATACTTCCGGCCGGATATTCGGTACGGGTTCGCATACGAAGGAGCATCAAGGAACGACCATGAAGGTGATTTTACAGAGAGACATTCCGAAAGTTGGTAAGGGCGGCGACGTTGTAATCGTTGCAGACGGTTACGCACGAAACTACCTGTTTCCCCGAAAGTTTGCTGTTTCAGCAACCGGCGGCGCTTTGAAAGAGCATACAGCGCGCGCAGAGCGTGAGAAGAGCAAGGGCGCGAGCCTTCTTCATGGCGCCCAATTGGACGCCGCCAAGTTGGAAGATGCATCCCTCATTATCATGAGCAAAACGGGGTCTGCGGGCAAACTCTATGGCGCCATCACGGCTCAGGACCTTGCGGATATGATCGCCAAAGAGAAGGGCGTAACCGTCGACAAGCGACGAATCGGCCTGGCCGACCCGATCAAATCCCTCGGTGAGTACAAGGTGTCTGTTCGACTTCACACCGATGTCTCCGTAAACGTCTCCGTTCTCGTGACGACCGAAGAAGACCTCGCAAAGCGAAAAGCCGCCGAAGTCGTTGCAGCTGCTAAGGCCGCCGAAGAAGCCGCTAAGGCGCCCGCACCCACTCCCGTTGCGGAAGTTGAAGAAGAAGTTGCAGCCGAAGAGGATGCCGAGTAGTCTGTTCCTCTTCGAAACACGTTGAGAGATCGCTGCCGATCCCGAAAGTGGGTGGTGCAGATACTTCAGAAACTAAATGTGGAAAGCGTGAAACCAGAAGGTTAACGCTTTCCACATTTTTCACCTTGCCGAATCTTCGGAGCTGCCCGTGGCGTTAGAGCCAAAAGATCGAATTCCCCCACACTCACTCGAAATGGAACAGGCAACGCTCGGTTCCATGCTAATCGAGCGAGTGGCCATTGAGACTGCCTCCGAAATCCTGCAGCCCGAAGATTTTTATCGGGACGTCCATGGCGTCATCTTTGAAGCCATCCTCTCTCTCACTCGACGAGACGAACCAGTGGACATCCTCACTGTTCAGGAGCACCTCAGTCAGCAGGACGTGTTGGAGATTGTCGGTGGTCCGCCATACCTGTTGCAGTGCATGGACAGTGTGGTCGCTGCAGCGAATGTGGCGCACTACGCGAGGATTGTAGAAGAGAAGGCTATTCTCCGTCGACTGCTGGATGCCAGTTCGCAGGTCCAGGCTCTCGCTTACAGTGAATTCGATGACATTGCGGAAGTGGTGGACAAAGCTGAGAAGGCTGTCTTTGGCGTTGCACATCGGCGGATCGGCTCTTACTTCACGCACATGAAGCCGCTCATAGAGACGGTTTATGAACAGATCGAGTTCCGGTCGGAGAACAAATCAGCGACCACCGGACTGCCCACTCCATTCGACAAGCTCAACTTCATGACCGCCGGGCTCCAGCCTTCCGACCTGATCATCGTCGCCGCTCGCCCGTCCATGGGGAAAACAGCCCTGGTTCTGGGAATGGGCCAGCACGCCGCCCTTCGTCACAACAAATCGGTTGCGATTTTCAGTCTGGAAATGTCCAAAGAGCAGCTCTGCCTTAGAATGATTTGTTCTGAAGCGCGGGTAGACGCCCAGAGGCTAAGAAGCGGCTACCTTGAAGATGACGATTGGCCTCGCGTGGGAAATACCTGTTCCAAACTATCTGATGCACCTATCTATATTGATGACAGCCCCGATTGCTCTGCCCTAGAAATCCGGGCAAAGTGCCGTCGACTGATGGCGGAAAAAGGGCTCGGAATGGTCATTGTCGACTACCTGCAGTTGATGCGCGGACACAAGCGCACAGAGAACAGGACGCAGGAGATTGCAGAGATCGCGCGATCTCTGAAGTCGCTGGCTCGCGAACTTAAGGTTCCGGTAGTTGCGCTGTCGCAGCTAAGCCGCGCTGTTGAACAGAGGCCGGACAAACGCCCAATGCTCTCGGACCTTCGAGAATCGGGATCCATCGAGGCCGAAGCGGATATCGTCATGTTCATCTATCGCGACTCTTATTACAAAGCCAAAGAGGCAAGAACAGGCGAAGGCGCCCCACCGGATGAACAGCTTGATGCGGACGGACAGGCATTTGAAGAAGCAGAACTGATCGTCGCGAAGCAGCGAAACGGCCCTACCGGCAAAGTTGTGGTTGCGTTCCACCCGCAATACGCCCGATTTGACAATCTGAAAAAAGATTACGACAGAGGCTACGCGAACTGATATGAGAATTTTAGTAATTGGTGGCGGGGGCCGCGAACACGCGCTCGTCTGGAAGCTGACACAGAGCCCACTTGCGGAGCGTATCTACTGCGCATCTGGCAATGCTGGAATTGCAAAAATGGCCGAATGCATCAACCTGAAACCGCTCGATCTCGACGGCCTTGCCAATTTCGCTTACGAGCAGAAGATTGGGCTAACCATTGTGGGTCCCGAAGCGCCGTTGGTTGCAGGGATCGTAGACCGATTTGAGGCACGCGGATTACCCATCTTCGGACCGAGCACGGACCCGGCCCGACTAGAAGGCAGTAAGAAATTCTCCAAAGACTTGATGAGTAATTACAACATTCCCACCGCCGCCTACTGGTCGTGTGACACTGCGGATGAGGCTCATGCGCGTGTATCGGCCTATTTTGCGGTTAACAACCGTGGCATTGTGGTAAAGGCCGATGGTCTGGCTGCCGGTAAGGGTGTTGTAGTTGCTCTGACCGAAGATGTTGCGCACCGGGCTGTCGATGAAATTATGGTTCAACGTGCATTTGGTGAAGCTGGGGATTCTATCATTCTGGAAGAGCGACTCGAAGGCGAGGAGGCCAGCATCATGGCCTTCACGGACGGAGATACTGTCATCCCCATGCCGCCATCGCAGGATCACAAACGGATTTTTGATAATGACGCCGGACCAAACACTGGCGGAATGGGCGCCTATTCCCCGGTTCCGGTCATTCCTGCCGCCGCTGCAGAAGAGGCGCTTGAGACAATACTAAAGCCTGCTGTAGCTGCGATCAAGGATCTTGGGATTCCCTATAAGGGTGTCATCTATGCAGGCATCATGGTGACGGAAGATGGTTTGAAAACACTTGAGTTCAACTGTCGACTCGGCGACCCAGAGACGCAAGCGATACTACCGCTGCTGGAGTCCGATCTAGTCGAGTTACTCGACGCTGCAGTCAACTCTCGATTGGACAGCATTGAAGTCGTATGGAAAGAAGAGGCGTCTGCCACAGTAGTGGCGTCTTCCGGAGGCTATCCGGGCGAGTATGCTACTGGCAAGGTGATTGAGGGCCTCGACAAAGCGGCTGCATCCGAAGGTTGCGTCGTCTTCCAGGCAGGCACGCGAATGGAGAACGGTCTCTCCCTCACAGATGGTGGAAGAGTGCTGGCAGTTACCGCGACAGCTCCAGACCTTGCCACGGCAGTTTCTAGGGCATACGCTGGTATGGGGCACATCCACTTTGAAGGCATGCACTATCGCCATGACATTGCAGCCAGGGCGCTGGCTCGTTAGCTGATGATCTCTTCCGCGTAGAGGGCTGGCTGAACCACACTGAAGGTGCGCTCTCCGTAGACCGGAGCAATATGCGCCGTATTTTCTCGAAACTCTTCATCGATGTGAAACACGAACGCATCTGTCATTCGGCAAAATTTTCGCAGCTCTGCGACTTCCTGTGGCGATTCTGGCACAAGCCGAAGCGTGATGCTGATTCGCCTGCCAATTTCGTCAATGATCATCGGCTCTCCCGAGCGCATTCCCTCAAACTTAGCCTTCATAATCCCTCCAGTTAGTTTTCGCCAGTCAACTTAACTCTTCGGTTCGGCTCCAGCGGTCTTCTGATGTACGAGTTCTCGGTGTTTCTTTTCCCACATGCAGACGGTTGTTACAAACGTAGCGTGAGACCATGTGAGCGGGGAAACAGATACGGGAGCGCCAGTATACGGATGCGCCTGTTCTGCCAGGACACCCGATTCAAACGCATACTTGGTATTCCACTCCAACAATTCCATCGGTCGCTTCAGGTCAGATGTCTTGAGAGCCATGGCTATCTGCCATTGCGCCAGCCACAGGGTGCAGAGAAACCACGGATTGCCAGGTACCTGCTCTACGTCGTCAGCGATTTTATAGTAAAAATCCCGTTCGTAGCGCGCGATCCCTCCAACTTCCGTTTTGCACCAGAGCTTCTCTTCAATGGCGGTCATCGTTCGCACCACGCGTTCATCATTTGGCTCAAACATCCCAAAGAGGAAGATGCCC
>JBDUAM010000360.1:0-4795 GCA_040004655.1 Chthonomonadales bacterium
ATTCCTAGCAAATGAGATATATCAATGGATATCAAGAAGGGAAGCCAAATAGTTGGCGTACACCCCTAAAATGAGACACTAAGTTAACGAATGGTATCCTGTTTGAAAGGAGCCGTTCATGGCACGTAGACCACGTCATTTTACCAAAGAATTCAAAGTTCGGGCGCCTAGTCCCCGACCCAACAACCAGCCGTAGTTTAGATCATTCAGACAGAAATTCTGTCGACAAGTCAGGGGGAAAATCGACCGCTAACTGGTCTGGCATCAGTTCACTATCAAATCTTCAATCAAGACCCATTTTCGGCAACCTCCTATAAAGAGATAGCGGCGTGCGCGCCTTCAAAGGTATCTGCGAATGACTATCGGTCTATCTGGGCGTGCATTATTCACGCAAAACGAGTCACCACGCATATCGGGAATAATCAGGTCGTTGACCATGTGATCTGCTTTCAGTGTGGGCAGATACTCTGTTCCGATGCTCACGGAGAACGAATGTTGATGATGGATGGGTCGGCAAAGCAGAGATTTGATGAGATCGTGGCGAGAGCGGGATTGCAGCTTGCGCGGTGAGGGAGTGAAATTGGAAACATTTAGCGAAGCGCTAATAACTGAATTTCGGGACGAGCTGGTTAGCCTTGCTTCCCAAATTCATTCGTCGGGAGTTTCCGAATTACAAAAAGTGGGCCCTGAAGCCGTGGTCGAAACTGGACCGTTGATCTCATTCTGCAATCTCATTCTCTCGTGGGGCATTGACAATGGTGTCGCCGATATTCAAATCAGTAATGTCGATCACGGAGCTCAGATTTGTTTCGAAAGTTCGCAGAGATCAGCCTGCACTATTGATATTCCGTACCCGGTATTCAATTTCGTACTGGTCCGTTATCTGGGCATGATGGACGAACAAAAAGAAGTCGAATCTGACTTGAACGGCACTTTGAATATCAAATGGAAGGGCCAAATCCATTTCGTCGGAGTTTGCATTACGCCCACAAAGGATAATTTAGAACTTCGCCTATCCATTCCTGGCAACGAATAATCACAAATCCGACTGCAAAACCGAAAACACGACCAGATCATGCCGAACTCCCATCAACAGACCCGCACCTCGCAGGACACCTTCACGTTGAAACCCGGTTCGGTCCAGCAGGGCCAGCGAGGCAGTGTTGGCCGGGTCGACGCGGGCTTCCAGACGGTAGATGTTGGATCTTCGGAAGATGTAATCGACAACCGCAGCTACTGCTTCTGTCATCAGCCCGGCGCCGCGATGCTCGCCAGCCAGCTCATAACCAATGTTCACGATACCGGCAGCCGGATTGACGTGGCGTACGTCGACCGCTCCCAGCAGTGTGTTGTCGGTTTTTCGGGCCAATGCCCATCTGATGGCCGCGCCCATCTCAAAACGCTCCCTGCTGCGACGAATGACCTCTCTGGCTGTATCCACCGCTACCGGAACCTCAAAACCATAGTTCGCGCCGATATCCGACTCGCTGAGGATGCCCGCGAGCTGGCGGGCATCCATGGCATTCGTTTCGCGCAGAAGAAGTCGATCGGTTTCGAGAGTGGGAAAGGTTCGCCCCGAGTCTATCCCTCGGTTCACACGTTGTTCCACGCACGACCGTCGCGCTGAAGCAGGGTATCGGCGGCGGCGGGACCCCAGTCGCCGGCGGCGTAGTTGGGGAACTGGGTGAACGATCTGGTGGCTTCCCACGTGCCGAGAACCGGCGCAAGGACCTCCCAGGATTGCTCCACCGCGTCACTTCGATTGAAGAGGGTCGGGTCTCCGAGCATGGCGTCCAGCAGCAACGTTTCGTAGGCAGTCGCTGGATGCGATCCGAACGACTCGCCGTACGAGAACTCCATCTTCACCTGCTGAATCCGCATCTCCGGTCCCGGCACCTTTGCTCCGACTTTGAGAGAGATTCCCTCGTCCGGCTGGATCTGGATGGTAAGCACGTTCGGCTCGATCTGGTCGCCACCGCCGAGGTTGAAGAACATGTGCGGCACGCGCTTAAACTGGATGGAGATATGCGCCATTCGCTTGGGCATGCGCTTTCCGCTGCGCAGGTAGAAGGGGACATCGGCCCATCGCCAGTTGTCGATCATCAACTTCAGCGCCACAAAAGTTTCGGTGTAGGAGGTTGGACTCACACCGTCTTCTTCTCGATATCCGACAACTGCTTCCTTATCGATTTTGCCCGGACCGTACTGCCCGCGAACCACCACATCGCCCAGGTTTTCAGGGTTGATGGGGACGATGGCGCGCAGCACATCGGCCTTGCGGTCACGCACGCTTCGGCCATCGTAGTGCACCGGCGGATCCATCGCCACGAGCGCCATGAGTTGCAGAAGATGGTTCTGGAACATGTCCCGCAGGCAGCCTGCCTCTTCGTAATACTTTCCGCGATGTTCCACGCCAAGCGATTCGGCCGCGGTGATCTGCACATGATCGATGTATCGGCGATTCCAGATCGGCTCGATGATGCTGTTAGCAAACCGAAACGCCATGATATTCTGAACAGTCTCTTTGCCGAGATAGTGGTCGATTCGGTAAATCTGTTCTTCTTTGAAGACCTTGTGAACGGTGTCGTTGAGGTCCCGCGCGGACTGCAGGTTCACGCCAAACGGCTTCTCTATGATGATTCGGGACCAGCCGGTGGTGACTGCGGGATCAATTAGGCCATTATCACCGAGGGCGGTCGCGATTGTGCCGTAAAAGCTGGGTGGCGTCGCACAGTAGAAGAGTCGATTCCCCTTGCAGCCAAAATGATCATCGATCTCTTTTAGCCGCACCTTCAATTGCTGGTAACCCTCCGGCTTCTCAAAGTCGGCAGTGATGTAGTGTAGTCGGGGCGCAAAATCGTCCCATATTTTCTCGTCAAACCTGATCACTTCGGACGAGTTTTTCACCCACTCGCGCATCTCCGTTCGAAATGTGTCGTCGGTCATGTCGTTGAACGAGAATCCCATCACCGCGAATCCCGGTGGCAATAGATTCGAGCAGGCGAGGTTATAGAGCGCCGGGATCAGTTTGCGTTTGGTGAGATCGCCGCTGGCGCCAAAAATCACAAACGCAGTCGGGTCGGCGGGTCGAAGCATGGGGGTGAGAGAGACGTTTCCGGGAGTTCCAGCCAAGGGTATTACCTGCTTTCAGAAAGATATTTCACGGTACTTCAAAAGGGAGGGAACCTATTTGTCCCGCTTCATCGCGTGGCCGCCGAACTCGTTTCGCAGGGCGGCAATGACCTTTGCGGAGTAATTATTCTCGTCGCGCGACATGAATCGGGAGAGAAGCGAGAGCGTCAGCACCGGCGCCGGGACGTTTTTCTCAATAGCTTCCAGCACGGTCCACCGGCCCTCGCCGCTGTCTTCTACGTACCCTTGAATGGCGGTCAGGTCCTTGCCTTCGCGCTCAAATGCGAGCTCGGCCAGCTCCAGTAACCATGATCGAACCACGCTCCCCTGGTTCCAGAGGTGAGAAAGTTTCTGCAGGTCATACGTGTAGTCAGACGAATGCAGGATGTCGAAACCCTCGCCATAAGCCTGCAGCATTCCGTATTCAATGCCGTTGTGGACCATTTTTGCAAAGTGTCCTGATCCGCTGGGGCCGGTGTAGAGACAGCCGTCGGGTGGGGCGAGCGTGGTGAAGATCGGTTCCGCAATGGCATAAGCTTCTTCTGGACCACCGACCATGAGGCAGTATCCATTCTTCAATCCCCACACGCCACCCGAAGTTCCGGCATCGAGGAAGTGGATTCCTTTCGCCGCGCCAGCTTCTGCACGTCGCTTGGAATCATGGAAATTAGAGTTTCCGCCGTCGATGACCACGTCGCCAGGGCTCATGAGACCAAAGAGTTCCTGAACGGTACTCTCGGTTGGCGCTCCGCTCGGCACCATCACCCAGACGACTCGCGGGGCGTCGAGTTTGCTTACCAGATCGGCCAGCGAGTTCGCACCCGTGCATCCGATCTCAACTAATCCGCTGACGGCTTCGGCGCTTCGGTCGAAGACGACAGGCGAGTGCCCGCCATTCTTCAGGCGTTGAACCATGTTCGCGCCCATCTTGCCCAGCCCGATCATTCCTATTTGCATAATTCCCTCGATCTCAAAAGTTGATTGAACGTGTCTAAATCGGTGACTGGCAGACGCCGCCATCTACCAATAAAGATACCCCTGTGATGTATGATGCTCGCTCTGATGCGAGGTAGACCACGGCGTCTGCGATCTCACGTGCTTCCGCCATTCTCTTCATGGGAACGGCGCTCGCGGTCCGGTCGAGCGCCTCTTCCACGGTCACATTCCACGCTTTTGCTCTGATTTCGGCTAGATGCGTTTGCCTATCCGTGAGAGTGTTGCCGGGCAAAACGGCGTTCACGGTAACGCCATCCGCGGCAAACTGGTTTGCCATGGTGCGGGTGAGTGCGGATATTCCAGTGCGGAGCGTACTGGAAATGGTCAGGTCATCCGATGGCTGCTTGGCGACCAGCGAAGTAATGTGAATGATTCGACCCCAGCTCTTCTCTTGCATCCCTGGCAGAGCCAGGCGTGAAAGCCGAATCACATTCATCAGAGTGCTCTGTACTCCCGATTCCCACTGCTCATCGGTCAGCGCCATGAACTTTGCTGCTGGTGGACCACCGGTGTTCGTCACGAGAATGTCCAGCGTACGAAAGCGGTCGATCGTGCGGTCATACCAGCGATTGATATCGCCGGCAACTGAGACGTCTGCGGTGGTCGTGAGTACGTCGCCGGGACCGATCAGACCTTCCAGGTCGTGTCGGGCAAGTTCCAACGCCTC
>JBDUAM010000238.1:0-4793 GCA_040004655.1 Chthonomonadales bacterium
GACGAGACTTGACTTGATTGCATCGGCTTCGCCTTCCAGGAAAAGGTCGATTTCGCCGCCAGTCTCATGATCCACGTGCGCGCGCAAGATGTTCGGTACCACGTGCCGATCCATGATGAGTTGATAGAGAATCGGATCTTTCACGGCTTGCAATGGATATTTTAGACGTACTTTCATTTCGGTTCTCCTAAATATCCCATCCGCCGGATGCATCCAACCCGATCACGGAAATACCGATGCCGGTCTGTTCCAGGAATTTGATTCCAGATTCTATGTCCGCTTCTTCACCCATCAATTCCAGAAGAAGAAATCCACCTCGATTCTGTTCCATGTTCGCCTGACGGATGTTTGGCACCAGATGATGATCCATCGCCAGGTGGTAAAGAATTGGTTCCGTAACGTGTTCGGGCGGATAGTTGAGTCTTAAGCGTTGAGTCTTTTTTGCCACAGGATTATTTTCCAGTCCATCGGGTATCGCCCGCTAATGCGGGTACCGATCGTAATAGAGGCTGTCGTAAAGCAATTTGCCGATATAAAGGACGCAGGTGATGCCCACAATCCCGTTCTTGACCTGAACCGAGACCGAGTCTGCGGGACTTGGCAGGAGGGCGATGATCCAGGCGCAAGTTACCGCGACACTGAATTTGTAGAGAGCTCTTCGAATGAATGAAAAGTCCATACCGCTACCCTTGAACTACAATCCGAGGCGACCTCTGAAATGCGAAATCGTACGGGAAAGTCCCTCTTCCAGACTTACTTTTGGCTCCCAATCGAGGATAGCCTTTGCTTTGGTGATATCCGGTCGGCGTTGTTTGGGATCATCTGCCTGCGGGAGCGGCTCGAACACAATGGGACTATCCGACGCCGTTAGGCGCTTGATCTCTTGCGCAAATTCCAGCATGGTTCGTTCCGTCGGGTTTCCGATGTTCATCGGGCCAACGTAGCTGGATTGCATCAGTCGCCAGAAACCGTCGATCAGGTCTGAGCAGTAACAGAAACTTCTAGTTTGTTTGCCATCGCCGTATACCGTGATGGGATCACCGCGTAGAGCCTGTCCAATGAAGTTTGGAACCACTCGCCCGTCGTCCAGCCGCATTCGTTCACCGTATGTGTTGAAGATACGGACGATACGAACGTCGGTGCCATAAAATCGGTGGTAAGCCATAGTAATTGCTTCGCCATACCGCTTACTCTCGTCATATACGCCACGCACCCCAATTGGATTCACGTTGCCCCAATAAGTCTCCGGCTGTGGATGAACCAACGGATCGCCGTAGACTTCGCTCGTTGAAGAGATGAAGAATTTCGCACCCTTCTCTTTTGCCAGATCGAGCGCCATCTGAGTTCCGAGAGAGTTCACCCGCATGATCTCGATGGGAATGGTGGGGAAATCGACCGGGCTGGCCGGGCTGGCGAGATGAAAGACGAAGTCGACTGAGCCATCCACAACCAACGGATTGGTGACATCGAATTCGACAAGTTTGAATTTCGGGTTCGAGAGAAGATGTTCTACGTTCTCCCGGTTTCCTGTGACAAAGTTGTCCAATGCGAGAACTTCTAAGCCCTCGGCGATAAGTCGATCACACAAATGCGAGGGCAAAAATCCTGCGCCACCCGTTACGATTGCTCTTGACAACAAAGTCTCCTTATTTCAAACGCCGCCAACATGCCTATATTATGAAGTGTCTTACGGAATTCTGCGCACCAATTGGTCGATTGGTTTAGATCAGTCGTTGGCCTGTCGCACGAGTTCAGCAAACATTTTCACTCCGACTGGAATTGCAGCGTCGGTGAAATTGAATGTTGGAGTGTGCAGAGCAGTCGTATCGCCTATTCCAAGGCGGAACATTGCGCCCGGTGCATAGTCGAGGTACGACGCGAAATCCTCTGCTCCCATACTTGGATGTGGAAGTTCTACAACGTTCCCCAACCCAAGAACCGTATTCGCGGCGCTGGCAATGTGGTCGACAGCATCTGGATGATTGATTACCGGAGGCGTGCCGAGCCGGTATGTCCAGTTCATGGTCGCACCGAACGTGGCAGCGACACTCTTGCAGGTATGCCTGACGCTCTCGGCGACCGATTTGCGCAGCTCCGGACTGAGGGTTCGGATAGTCCCGGCGATCTCAGCGGTTTCGGAAATGATGTTGGTTGCAGTGCCCGCTATGAATTTGCCAACCGTGACGACAACCGAGTCACTCGGATTGGTGTTTCGTGAGACAATGGCCTGCAGAGCCGTGACCATGTGCGACCCCACGATGATTGGGTCAATGCTCAGGTGAGGGTATGCTGCGTGTGCCTGCTTGCCGCGAATGGTGATGTAAAAGGTATCGCTGCTTGCCATCATGGGTCCCTTACGAATGGCGATCTTGCCGACTTCAAGTCCGGGCCAACCGTGAAGTGCGTATACTTGATCAACGCCATCCATGCAGCCCTCGGCGCACATGCGCTCTGCTCCACCGGTAGTCTCTTCGGCTGGCTGGAAGATAAACCGTACTGTTCCTCGGATTTCACTGCGTTGTTGTGCCAGAAGTCGAGCGGTCCCCAATAGGACTGTCGTATGTCCATCGTGACCACAAGCGTGCATCACGCCAGAGCTGGAGCTCTTGTACGGGAGATTCGACTGCTCCTGAATTGGGAGTGCATCCATGTCCGCACGGAGAGCGGTCGTTGGTCCCGGATGGGAACCGATCAGATCGGCGACAATTCCGTTACCACCGATACCGGTCTTGATCTCAAGCCCGAGAGGGCGCAGTTTGCTTTCAACGAAAGCAGCAGTTTCTGCTTCATGATCACTGAGCTCGGGATGCGTGTGGAGATAGTGCCTGATTTCGACGAGATCGGGAACCAGGGTTTCAATTGAGTCAGCGGTAACACCCATTAACTAACGCCTCCTACCCGAGTACTAGTACCGGTAATTGTGAGAAATTCGTAAGTTGCGGGAATCGACTGTCTCCGCCACGACCCAACAGGTCGCTCTGAATAACTTTCGCCCCGAGCGACGATGCCCACTCCAGACATTCGACCTGATCATCCAGTACCACTACATCCTTAGGATCGATCTTCAAGAAATCGAACATGACTTCGTAATACTTGACCGACTCTTTGACGCAGTCAATCAGGTCAGGTCCGAACTTGCTCTCGGTAAAACTCTCAATGCCCGCGCCGACAAGCGCTGCCAGCAAGTACGCGCTCTCGTTCGCGCTCGCAATGTTCATACGAACTTCGGCATCAAATAATGCAAGCAGAGCGTCGTAGACACCGTCGAAAGACGCATTGCATCCGCAGAGGGCATCAAATTGAATTCTTCGCGCGAATTCAAGAATGTCGTCGTCCGTAGGCAAGGCAACGTCCACTGCGAAAAAGATTTTTTTGGTCGCCTTCACGCGTTCTTGATCCATCCACTCAGTGAATCCAGTGAGATTATCTGCGTTGAAAGTCTCAGTGTAAGCCTTCTTGAATGCGACCAATTCACGCCCTACAATTGGCTCCCATATCGATGAACCGATTCCGTGAGCGGATGCGAGGACGGCGGAAAGCTCACCAACGTACTGTTTGGCATGTTCGGCTGAGTCGACGAGTGTGTCGTCGAAATCGAGGAAGAGGGTTGGCAGATTACTCAATTGGTCCTCTGGAATTGTGTATTGGTTCGACAAGGCCGTGCTGTTCACATTTTGCCCGGAACACACGAATGGCATCTTGCTTATTTGGGTCTAAATCAAACTTAATGACGTTTGCAAGATAGTCGTAGGCTGTCTCTTTCGGTAACCCGAAATGGGCGTGCCATTTCTCCGCTATCGGTTCAATCCGAGCTTGTCCCCATCGTCGCGCGTTACTCAGCAATTCTGCAACGTGATCAAAATCAATATTCGGTTGTGCCAGCCACGCCGCGAAGCAGAACGGTCGGCCGGTGCGTTTGTGCCAGCAATCGCCAAGATCGAGGATCTGGACTCCGGGTAGGTCAAAATCCCGCAGGTCGCCGATAATGAGACCAGCATCGCAGGTATCCAGCATTTTCGCGATGTCTGGCGGCATATTCGTGAATTCGGGCTTCACGCCATAAACTTCATCGAGCAATATTCTCGTCAAAGCCGTTGAGGTCAGCGAACTGGTATCGAGCGCGACCGATTTGATCTGATCAAATGGCTTCTTTGAAAATAGTCGCACGCTACGAACTAGACCCTCAGATGAGATGGAGCAATCCGGGATGATGAGCCACTGCGGATGGACAAAGCTCTCAAAGATGGAGACGAGCGCGACATCGACCTCATTGTTCAACAGCATGTCTGCAAGCTTAATTGGAACCTCAAAAATGAGTTCAACTTCGTTCGGCGCTTCGGTATCGAAGTATTCCACCAGGGGTTTTGCATTCAGGTATGGCACACAACCAATTCGGAGTTTGGGTGGCATTATCGGGTTGCAACATCCAATGCGGTGAAGATGAAGAGGCTGACGCTGACCCATCCGTTCAAGGTGAAAAATGCAAGATTGACTCGGCTCAAATCGGTTGCCGAAACAATGGACTGTTCGTAGATAATCAGCGCCGCCGTAATCCCGGCCCCAACGAAATAGAGAGCGCCCATGTGTGCCGTTACTCCCAGAAGGAGCAGTAGGCCTACCATTAACAGATGAAATGTTCTGGAAACCATCAGCGCTCGAGCGCCGCCCAGTTTTGCTGGAATAGATCGGAGGCCATTTTTGCGGTCAAACTCCGCATCTTGCAGGGAATAGATGATGTCGAATCCGCCAATCCAGAGAAGAACTATGCCGCAAAGCAGCAGCGGCAGGGCCAT
>JBDUAM010000264.1:0-4781 GCA_040004655.1 Chthonomonadales bacterium
ATCAGACCAATCGAGCCCACCGATTCATTCGATGAATTAACCGACCTCCTGCACCGCGCCTACGCTCCTCTTGGGGAAGCGGGAATGGAATTTGTCGCAAGTCATCAGGATGTGGAAGTGACGAAAAAACGAGCTGGATGGGGGAGCTGCCATGTGGCGGTTCTGGATGGCAAGCTGGTCGGCACAGTGACTATTTACGGACCCATGCCCGATTCCCGAGTTGAACTCTACCGCCGAGATGACACCTTCCACTTCGGACAGTTCTGCGTCGATCCCGATTTGCAGAACAACGGCCTGGGAGATCGACTGCTTCGACATGCCGAAGATTTTGCACGAAAAAATGGTGGAAGTTTCCTCGCGTTCGACACCTCAGAAAGAGCCGACCGGCTCATATCCTGGTATTCAAAACGGGGATACGCGTCGGTCGGAACCACTGATTGGGAGGCAACTAACTACCTCTCCATCCTATTTTCTAAGTCTCTGATTTAGAGTTACTTCCCTGTGTGCTTGAGGATCCATTTCGTCATCATGTCCAGCGCCTCCGGGGCAATGGTCTCAGAGATATTCTGGTACTCATTGGGCGTGCCCTTGGTGCAGTGCTGAAACAGGTGATTGAGCCCCGGCAGGGTCACAACGGTCGCATCTTTGTTGCCAGCCTGCTTCAGCGCCTTCTTTATTTCCGGAATATTCTCCGGAGCCGGAACTTGAAGGTCCTTCGATCCGATCATGGCCAATACAGGTGTCTTCATCTGGCGCAGCGTTACCCGAGGATCAAGCATGAGGAAGTAGAGCATCCACGGATTGAAGATAGATCCCACCTGATTATTGAGCCACGCTGGTTTGGGCCCTACGGCTTTCTGCTGTGCCTCGGTTAGCTTGTCATAGAGGCCCTCTAAATATGCCACTGCCTGCTTTTTCGCCTCGACAGGATCCTTGACAGTTGTCGCGATGTTAAATATTTTCTTGGTGGCGGGGGCATTCTTATCCAACGTTGCGGCCGGAACTCCCATAGCAAGCGCGATCTTTCGGCTCTGCAGGTCGATGATCTCTCGACCATTCAGTCCCGTGCCGGCCATCATCACGACAAACGCCACATCTTTGGATCGGACTGCAGCCATGGGTCCAATGACTCCGCCTTCGCTGTGTCCCACAACGCCGATGTGCTTCTGGTCGATCTCTTTCTGCTTCTTCAGATACTGAACGCCAGCCAGAACGTCGCCCACAAAATCGTTCGTGGTGGAGTTTGGTGTCGATCCGCTCGATCCACCCACGCCGCGATCATCTACTCGAAGAACGGCGATCCCGTGTCGCGTAAAGTAATCGGCGATCACGAGGAATGGCTTATGCCCGACCAACTCTTCATCCCTGTTTTGCGGACCGGAACCTGTAATCATTACAACCGCAGCGAACGGACCTTTGCCCTTCGGGTAGGTGAGCGTACCCGCCAGCTTGATGTTGCCGGCCGGGTTCACGTACGATGTTTCGCGGGAGAGGTATGGAAACGGCGGCTTCGGCTCCTGCGGATGAGAGACTTTTTTGACTACCGCGTCTTTATTCAAGCGTTTGATTTTCAATGGCATATCGGCGCCCTGTGTGAAGGTGCCTTCAATGATGTTGCCGGTTTTGTCGATCTTGCCCTCGAATCTCGCCTTGAGGTTTGCAATGTCAACCCTCAGCGTACCGTTGCCAAAAGAGGTTGAGGTAGTTGGCAGTCCGTTGGCATTCTGGTCCGGACTATCGAGTTTGGTGATTAGTCCGCCATCGGGACCACGAGAGATATGAAAAACAATCCGCAGCCCTCCGGGTGGAACCTGTATTTCACCCAACCAGTTGCCGATTACGGCGTCGTCTGATTTTTGTTGGTGAACTATAGCAGATGCTTGAAATCCGATCGCTGCGGCAGAAAACGCAAGCAGCGTACAAAAAATGACTGTAACGATTCGTCTCATTTGGTGTGTATTCCTATAGATAGGTAAAAGTGTCTGGTTGACCGTAATGGTATCCGGGTAGCTTGACGCCACCTGCATGGAACGGGTTTCAGTAATTTTTCCATTTCTCCCGGAAATCACGTGTGTCACAATGTGCATTATGACAAAGTTTTCGCCCTATCTATTGTTGATTGCCGGAATATGCTCGGTTGCTCCTGTTCATGCCCAGGTGGGAGGAACTCCTTCTGCCCAGGGACCCGGAGCTCGGGTGATGCCTGCATCGGCAAATCCTGATACGATTCCGTTTTCCCTCTGGAATGGCCTGATCGTTATTCAGGCCCTTTTTGGCGACGGTGTCTCCGAACAGGCCGTTCTGCATACCGGATTGCCCATCTGCATGGTCACTCCCACCCTCGCAGCCAAGAAGTCGATGACATCTACCGGCCTCATTGATGTGAAGCTGATGGACAAGAGCCTGCGCGTGGCGGGAATCAAGCCGCAAATGCTTCGAGTGGATCGCTTCCTACTCTCCAACGTTGCGTTTGGCATCATGGATGTCTTCGATACGCTCTCAAACCAGACTCCCCTGGATGCTCCAACCATCTGGATCGGAAGCTCCGCGCTGGATGCGACATCTTTCATGGTCGACCCTCGAAAGATGGAGGTTGTGTTTCGGCCCGCCAACGCCCAACCGCCTCCAAAATGTATTCGTGTTCCCTTTACGGTACGCGAGGGTCGAATATATATGGAAGTAACAATTAATGGCAAACAGAAGTTTGAAGCTATGTTAGACACGGGCGCGGTGGCGACACTCATCCCGACGGATACGGCCAAAAAACTGAAGCTCGTGCCGGTGACTACCGCCCTGATCGAAGAGAAGAATGGCAAAAAGGTATCCATGTGTATCACGCGGCTGGAAGAGGTCATGCTCGGAAAGCTGCATGTGAAAGACATTCAGGCCGTCTACATTGCGGAACCCGTGAAAGATGGGCCGGATACCGACATGGCGATTATTGGTAACGACCTGCTGCTACGATATCGGTTTACAATCGACTATGGTCGAAAAGAGATCGATTTTGAAGAACTTCCGCCGATTCCTGTCGTCAAACCTGTTGCACCACAGCCGGTGAAGCCAGAAAAGAAGGATGATAAGCAGGCGGCCAAGAAGAAAGACGGTAAGACAAATGTTCCGAAGGGGCAGGAAGTCATCATGCCTAAGCTGATGTACGGTCCGCCAGAAGACAAAAAGTCACCGCCGCCACTTGCTGATACTCCGCCGCCACCCGGGCCGTGAGCCGGCGTCTAACATAGTGGATGCTAAAACAGAATAGCGGACTGAGCAAGTGCGGGACATAGGTGTCGGCACGCAGTCGATACGGGAGAGTGACTTGGCCAATAGAATTCGTCGTGGATTTACCCTCATTGAGCTGCTTGTCGTAATTGCGATCATTGGAATTCTGGCGTCTATGCTCTTCCCGGTCTTTTCACAGGCACGCGAAAAGGGGCGGCAAACCGACTGCATCAGCAACATGAGGCAGCTCTTCTTCGCGATGACGATGTATAACCAGGATTACGACGGGTTATATCCTGCGCAGGGGCACCTTTTCATCGACCCCTGCAGCCCTCCGCCTTTCTGGCTCGATATTGCCTATGGCGTGCCTAACTGGAAAACGTCTCCTGAGGGGAACTGGGCACAGGCAATCTTTGGTGCGTATGTAAAAACGGCTGGCGTATACATCTGCAAGAGCAACAAGGGCTGGACCAAGAATTCAATCAACACGCAGCCTGCACTCAGCTACGTATATAATGGATTCGCTTCTGGTTCTGGCGATCCTCCAGCTCCATCGGACATGATTTTGCTCTGGGACTACCGATACCTCACCTCCTACGCTGTCGCTGATCCGGTCCCATACGACAAATGCAGTTGGGCCTACTATCCCGGGTGGAATACCCATGCCGAGCAGTTCAACTGCCTGTACTTTGATGGCCATGTGAAGAATAAGCCAGATGAAGCTTTTAGACAGGCTATCTGGGGCCTACCGCCAGGAAATCCATTTGCCTACTGACACGCTTACGGGAGATTAAGCCGATGCCAGCCACGACCTTAAAGCCGAAAAAGACGAAGAAGGCGAAAGGAGCGGAGAACGAAGCCGTTTCTGAGCTTAGGAGCAAGCTGAAATCGGACCTATCGCAGGCATCCGGTTTCAGCCAGTACCTTACGCTTCGCCGAACAATGAAGTGCAGTGAGTGCGGCGCCACGGGCATTGTGCAGTGCGTTGTCTGCAATGGCGAAGGCAAGCAGCGGATGATCTGGAACGACGAAATCTCCACGTGCGAGGCCTGTGAGGGCAAGGGCGAAGTCACCTGCGGTGAGTGTGAGGGTCGCAAGTTTGTTCTCAATCCCCATCGTAAGAAGATTCTCATCCTCGCCGGTATCGGCGCTGCATGTTGGGCATGGATTCTCTTCTCCATTTATGGTCCGCAGGTGTTGCCAGAGCAGCAGGCCAAATTGCTGCATGGAGGCGGCGCCGGTGGAGCGGCCATGATCAGCGTACAGAAGGGCACCATCGGCAAAGTACCCGGCCAGGGCGGCGCGAGAAGTGGTCGCGCAGCCGGCGGCGGGTCTCGAAGCGTTCCCGATATTCCATCCGATACGCCACGATAGTTTGTTAGAGGATTCGTTGATTACCAACGCGAACTATCCATTGAAATCCCACGACAACCATTGTAGGGGCTGGTCTGAGACCTGCCTTAATCCGTAACCAATCGTAGGGGCTGGTCTGAGACCTGCCCGAATTCGTATCCAAACGTAGGGGCTGGTCTGAGACTTGCCCGAATCCGTATCCAAACGTA
>JBDUAM010000239.1:0-4778 GCA_040004655.1 Chthonomonadales bacterium
CTGGCATATTTAAATCCATCAGCACAACATCGGGTAGGGTCTCACGAGCCAGATCGACGCACCGGGCTCCCTCTTTAGCCTCACCTATAACCTCAAATCCAGCCTTTTGCAGGGCTCGACGCCACTGCATTACGGTTAAACCTTCGTCTTCACATATCAAGGCCTTGAGCGCTGTCGCTTCCATGGCAATACCACCTTTTCGTGCTACTTGTTCGCCTATTATCGCACGTATGGTATTGCTGTATAATCCACCGTTTGGTGGACTTCTTGTTCCGACTTCCGCATTCTGTGCATGCTTGTGCCGTGCGGTATTGGGGAAATGTGGACTCGTAAATACGCCCGGAATAGATCGTTAAACCTATTCCGGGCGACTTACCGTTTGATGACGCTACTCAGTTGATTTAGCTACCGGTGTTTCGGTAGAGCCGATTTGCGCCTGCAACTGGCTCACAACCTCATTGGTTGTGTAACCACGCGGCAGAAGTACAAACGGAACTTTGTTTGCCTGTGCGATTTCCCGTTCCTTTGCCCATCCAGTTCGCATGAATCGGATCAGCACAACGGTAACATCGCTGTTCTTGATCTCATCTTCGAAATCTGGATCACCATCACCGGTGCGCGGTGAAGGCCAGGTAAGAGATGTGAGTTCGAGCTGCTTTTCGAGACGGGTGCGAACGTTTTCTCTACAGATTCCACCGAGAAAAACCATGCGTTTGCCACGAACTGCATTTCGTACGGTATCAAGCCGGATAGTTTCCGCGTCGTTCATTGGCGCTTCAACTTCCGGAGTTCGAGAGGCTTCCTTGCGGACGATTCGGTCGAGTTCCTTCTGTATCTCCTTGGTGACTTCAACGGCTGCCTTTTCGGAGGACATCGAAAGGAGGGAGAGATAATCACTCAGGATAACGCGCATGGTCTTGCTGCTGGCAGCAATTCCTGCTTTACGGCAAGCCGCAACCGCAGTCGCGAGTTTTGCAACGTCGTCCTCATGAATTCCGAAACTTTCGCTCGCCAGAAGTGTTCTAAGTTCTGCAATCACTTCGGCGAATTTTGGTCGCTTCTTTACATCAGCCGTCAATTGCTCAATAATGAGCGGAAGCTCTTCTGCCTGATCATCAAGTTGTTTATCGGCGCATTTTTCTTGAAGAGTAAAGAGGTAGACCTGAGCCTCTTCTGCAATTTCACGAAGCTCGTGGAAGAAAGTGATCTGATGCTCATCCGTCTGACGTGGGAAATAGGCTTGAAGATGTCGCCACAACCGAGTCTGATGCGCCGCAATGCTTTCGAGGAACTGCTGCTTTTCACCCGGAGTGAGTTTCTCCTTCTCAGAATCGTACCAATCCAGCGCCTCGTCTGCTTGCACTAAGCACTCATAAAGGTGGGAAAGTCGTGTCCAGGGCCATGGTTCAGCTGGCCAGAATTCTTGGCGAAGTGGAATGAGGTAGTGGTTCCCACCAAACCGATCGTCAATTTTCCTGCGAATTTGACCGGCCAGTGCTCGAAGTGGCCAATACGCCTCAATTCCATGCTGATGGAGTTCAGCTTGCAACGCTCGTTGGCGGCAGAGAAGGGCCTTCATGCGAATGATAGGTCGAGTTTCAGACTGATCTGGATCTTCGATTTCGACAAGTTCGGTGAGCTCAGTAACTTCGGCGAAAATCTCTTCCTGGGTTCTTAGAGGCGTTCGGACAATTTCAGGCTGAATGAGTCGCGGAACTTCTTCTCGGCTGGTAGATCGATCTGGAACCGCGCCTCGAAAGGTGGATTCCGATTTTGCTACGATAGAAGCTGCAGCAGCAGTATTTCCCATGAGGATTTCAGCGTTAGCCGCTTGAACCCCAGGTGCACCAAGGTGCGCCATCTCATTTGTCGCAGCCATGATCAAGCTGTCGATTTCTGTAACGGTGGATGTATCTTTCGCCTGATCAGAAACTGAACGTAGCGCAGCTAATTTCTGTACAGCGTTAGCCAGGAATTGGAGACGGGCCTTAACCTGTGTCTCCACTTTTTGTCCCACGAGTTTGCAATACTCGTCCAGGGATTCACTGTTTTGCAGTGCAGGTGGTGTGGTAATCAATGTTACTACCTCGTATTGGATTTAGATTGTAAGAACACAGAACTTCAAGGTCCTGATCATTTGCGAAGAAGGTTCTTGAGCACAAACCATAGATTTGTGGGTCGTTCGGCGAGACGGCGCATCATGTAACCGTACCATTGAGTGCCGAATGGGACGTAAACCCTCATTCGAAAACCGTCGGAAACTAGTTTATTCTGCAGATCGCGGCGAACACCAAACAGCATCTGGTATTCGAAACGATCGACACTTATCTGGTTATCAGCCACAAACGAATTTGTTGCTGCAATGATAACCGGGTCATGCGTTGCGATTGCAGGGTAGTTACCTTTCAACAACAACTCCTGCGTCAACTTGACGTAGGATTCATCGACATCCTTTTTGTCAGGGAATGCAACTTCTTTTGGCTCATTGTAAGCTCCTTTGACCAGCCTGACACGAGCCCCGGCATCAATTAACCGGTGAATATCCGTTTCGCTACGGTAAAGGTACGTCTGGATAACGGTGCCGAAGTTCTTATGGTCCCCCCATAACTCATAGAAGATAGAGAGGGTACGTTCGGTATAATCGGAGCCTTCCATATCAATTCTGACGAATTGATCATACTTTGCTGCTTCTTCAAGAATAAGCCGCATATTTTGGGCAGCAAGAGAATCCGATATATCGAGGCCAAGCTGGGTTAACTTCAACGAGACGTTCGCGTCCAGGCGATTGTCAAATATGAACTTAAAGAGCCTTCTGTAATATTCTACAGAATCGTGAGCTTCTTCGGGTCGAGAAACATTCTCGCCTAAATAATCGAGCGTGACCGTCATTTCGCGAGCGTTCAGTTGACGAACTGAGTCAACCGTTTCTTCCATACGCTCGCCGGCTATGAAACGACGGGCAAATCCGGCAGACATTCCGTTTTTCTTAACGAAGCGCTCAATAGTTGGACTGTTGGACATGCGAAGGAGTAACGCACGAGTCATAAAAATGTTCTGTTCCAGTTCAAAGTTGTACCCTACGGCCGTTGAAAAATGGCTGCCGCACCCATACCGAGCGCTGCACACATTGTTACGAGACCGTATTTTGATTTTCGTCGATCCATTTCGTATGCCAGGGTTGTTGTCTGCCTTGCTCCGGTGCACCCAAGCGGATGACCCAGAGCGATTGCGCCTCCGTTTACGTTCATCCTGTCCATTGGCAATGGAAACTTCAGATCGCTGCATAGTACCTGTGCTGCGAAGGCTTCATTAAACTCAATGAGATCAATCTGGTCAAGACTGATTCCTGTCTGCTTTAATACTTTTGGAATGGTAATGGCCGGGCCAATTCCAAAATTCTCCGGTACATCTGCCGCGACAGCATATCCCACAAATCGAAGCAGTGGGGTCAAGTTATGTTGAGCGGCCATTTCTGAAGTCATGAGCAAAAGCGCCGATGCACCATCACTTCGTTGAGATGCGTTGCCTGCTGTAATGACCCCGTCTGGCATAAACGCATTCTTCAGGTTTGCCAATGTTTCTGTGGATGTTCCGGGTCGCGGTCCTTCATCCTGATCAAACATCTTTGTTGTGATTTCGAGCTTACCATCTGCATCCATTGTTTCAAGGGTAACCGAAATAGGTTCTATTTCATCTACGAATCTTCCGCTGGCAATTGCATCCAGCGCTTTGTCATGGCTTGTAACTGCAAACGCGTCCGATTGCTCACGCGTAACGCCGTATTGCTTCGCAAGCTGTTCCACGCAGAGACCCATTCCAAGATACGTATCCGGTCGAGTCGTCATTAGCGAAGGATTTGGTCGCGTGGTCTCCCCCATGAACGAGACCATGGTCATGCTCTCTACGCCGCCTGCAATGATTATGTCCGCGCTACCACAGGCTATGCGTTGGGCAGCAATCGCAATGGCTTCCAGTCCGCTGGCGCAAAATCGATTAACGGTCAGACCAGGTACGGACGCAGGCAATCCAGCTCGTAAGGCTGCAACGCGGGCAACATTCAGACCTTGTTCGAGTTCGGGTTGAGCGCATCCGAAGATAACGTCTTCTACACGCGCTGGGTCAAAATTATTCGCGCGACGAAGTGCTCCAGAGATAACGTGCGACGCAAAATCGTCCGGTCTTGTTTGGCGGAGGGAACCCTTTGGAGACCTGGCAATGGCTGTTCGGTTGGCGCTAACAATAACAACTTCACGCATCTAAAGGGCTCCGTCAAAATAGTTGGCTAATTACCTATCCATTATACGCGAAAAGGCGGCTAAACCATTCACGTTTGTTGAGGTCGCTTTCATGCCGTATTGCCTATGTTCGAGCCTGAGCCATTCGGGTCCATCTGGTATAATTCTTGCCATGTTGAACGAACGTCTATTGGCTCGTGCGCGCGCGGTTTTTCTGGCTGAATCCGTTGCAATAAGCGACCTTTCAGAACGAATCGGTGAGCCTCTAATTCTGGCAGTCGAAATGCTGGTTAGGTGCAATGGTCGAGTAATCACTACTGGTATTGGCAAAGCAGGGATCATCGCCCACAAAGTCGCCGCAACACTCTGTTCTACCGGAACACCAGGCCTCTTTCTCCATCCATCTGAAGCTGTTCACGGCGACCTGGGTATCGTCACCGAATCAGACATTGTGATGGCCTTCAGCAACAGCGGAGAAAGCGATGAAATCCAACGGATGCTTCCGAGCCTGTCACTCATTGGTGTGCCGATTATTGCAGTGGT
>JBDUAM010000255.1:0-4769 GCA_040004655.1 Chthonomonadales bacterium
TTCAGGTCGTCCTTCAGATCGTCGAGCACGCTCTTCAGCGTCTCCTGATCTTTGACGTGGCCGTAAAGCTTAGAAAACATCTGCGCTGGATCATCGATTGGCGCAATCGGTTTGTTGCTGCCCGCGTACGACATTCGCGTCCAGGTATCTGCGCGCTCTGGGACCATTACGCCAAATTCCAGAGACCCAAATCGAGTTCGGCTGGCCGGGTCCTTCTGAAGATAATTCTTGATCTCCTGATCAATGGAGATTCCACTAGACCATCCGGCGGGGGTATCTGATCCACCCTGAACGTTGCCCGGGAGCAGCTCGATGCCAGTTAGCAGGCAACCGATGCCACGCATATGGCCGTCGCCGTCGCCACGAATCTTGTCGCTGACGCCACGCAGGATGAGCGTCTTATCCTTGAATGGTTCCAGCGGTGCGAGGATCTCTTTGAACTTGAAATCAGCGCCCTCTTCGTCCGGCCAGAAGGTCTTCGGCACCGTGCCATCCGGGGTGAACAGGACGATCAACCGCTGCTTTCGCTTCGCGCCTGTAGTGGAGGCGAAGCTGGGCAGATTCGCGATGAAGGGCAGCAACGCCGCGCTGACGCCCAGGTGTCGCAGAAATTCTCGTCGATTAGTCGTGTAGTTCAAAGATACTCTCCCGGATGCAAAAACTATGCAAAGCAATTTTACCGCTTTGCGCTCAAATTGTCCAACTCGATGTACTTCTTTGGACGGGATTGAGCCCCATTTGTTTCACTCTCATCGCCCAATTCCCTTTACGACTTTCGGGCTAAATATGTACCAGCGCCTTGATCACTTTGCTCTCCGGCAGCAGCCAGTCGGGGAATTTCGCCTCTACATCTGCAATGTCTGCTTGATGCGTGATCCACGGATTAGTGTCGATCTCCCCTGATTCCATCAGTTTGATGATGTTCGTAAAGTCGGACGGAGTTGCATTGCGACTCGAAAGCAGCGTAAGCTCGCGTCGATGGAAGAAAGGGTCGTTGAAAGTAACGTCGCCCTGGAACAGGCCGACGAACGTCAGTCGGCCGCCGAACGAAACAAACTGGAACGCACCCATCATGCTCTGCGGATTACCAGTCGCATCAAAAACGGCGGGGGAAAGGTCGCCATTGGTTGCTTTCTCGAGGTCCGATAGCGTGTTGTCACCAACCAGAATGGTCTCCTCGATCCCGACAGCAGCCTTCGCAAATTCCAATCGACCGGCATTTACGTCCGCCGCGATGACGCGCGCACCAGTGATCTTCGCGAAGGTCATTACCGTCAATCCGATCGGGCCTGCACCGAAAACGAGTACTGTTTCGCCCGGCTTAACTTCCGCGCGCTGCACAGCATGCGCGCCGATGCCCAGAGTTTCGACAAGCGCCAACTGTTCAAGCGTGAGTTTTTTGGAAGGGTGCAATTTGCGAGCTGGAACGAGAATGAGTTCCCGCATCCCGCCGTCGGTATGCACGCCCAAAACCTGTAGGCTGGCGCAGCAATTGGTCTTGCCATTTCTACATGAGAAGCAAGAACCGCAATTCAAGTAAGGTTCAACTGCACAGATGTCCCCGACGGAGACATTTTGAACTCCTACACCGACCTCCACAACTTCCACCCCGAGCTCATGTCCGAGGATTCGCGGGTAGGTAAAAAAGGGCTGCTTTCCGCGGTAGGCATGCAGGTCGGTCCCGCAAATACCAATTCGCTTGACGCGAATTAACGCCTCCCCTGGCGCCGGGCTTCCAGGTGGATCGGTGGTGGTCAATCGAAATCGACCGGGTTCGTCGAGAATCAGGGTCTTCAAAAGGGTGGCTTTCTCCAGTGTGGACTGTTTGGTTAATACATTTTACTCGACCAATATGTCCGATCACTTAATTATGCTGAATTCGATTACGTATGAGGTCTTAGCTACAAAGAGATGGGTACTCAATCACGCCAAATCTACCAATCAGAGAAAAGTATTCCACGCACTACATCGGAGGTGCACCCGCCGGAACTTGCATTTCATTCGTGAGGTCTTAAATCACATATTCGATTTAAAAATCGAAATGCTCTGTCCGGGTGGACGTGACGTCCTTACCATGAACCGTCAGATGCCACCACAAGAATAGGAGAAAACAATGTTTCAACGATTTTTCAAGCTGACTACCTTAGTTACATCCGTTATGTTGTTTGGTGACATTCAGGCAAGCCACGCTCAGATCTCTGTTAAGGTCAATAACAACATGGTCAACTTTGACCGTGTGGGTCCGAAGGAGATAGGTGGCAGTGTATTCATCCCATTGCGAACTGTCAGCGAGTCATTGGGCGTAGACATTCACTGGGAAGAGGCCACTCAAACGGTTACAGGTAAAAAAGGTCCACACGCCTTTGTTCTAAGGGTGGATTCCAGAGAAGCTAACGTAGATGGGCAGGCAGTTACCCTCTCATCTCCGGCCCGCATAATGTACGGTGTTACCATGGTTCCATTGCGATTTGTGGCTGAAGCACTGGGAGCAGAAGTACACTGGCGCCCCGAACTTTCGATGGTTACGATCACGTCAGAAGGCACGCCACCCATTTCCCCTCCGGTGCATAACGTGTCGATAGTTAGTGGCGAGGTTGTAGACATTCAATCCAGGGGCAATTCGCCTTCCCTCACTGTGAGAACTTCAAATGGACGCACTCGCTTTGACGTTACTCGAGATACCGTTATTTCCCGCGGACGATCCGGTGAAAGGGGCTCGGCACTTGCCCTTGATCAAGTTGTTCTCGGTAACACAGTGGAGATCAAACCCGATTCGTCCGGTTCAGTTGCGCTCTCCGTAAAGGAATTGATGGGAGCAGCCTCTTCTTCAAGGCACGTAATGGGAGAGATTATATCCATTCAGCCACGAACCGATCCACCAACCATCAACATAAGCACGCCAAACGGTCGCTCTCGATATGAAATCACTCCAGACACCGTCATCCTGAGCGGCCCTGTTGGTTCTCCAGGAATTCAGACCAATCTCAATAGACTCGGTTTGGGTAACAGAGTTGATATTCGTACCGACAGAACTGGCTCCCGCGCCCTCACTATTCGGGAGAATCGGTAGCTGCCAGCCATACCAGTTAGCCGGGCGCCAGGGAAAATAACACCAAACAGTGATAGGTCACGCTGATATCACGTATTGAGACACGATAATCGCGCCTCGATCATGAATGATCAGCAAAGGATAGTCACTGAGATCAGTGAGTGCATTGCAGGGAGCGGAACATAAACCGCTCCCTACAATTGCGGATTACAACCCGAACGAGAGGTTACTGTTAGTCCACATTGATCGGGGTAGTTGAGTATGAGAACCTCCAAGAGTTTGCTTTCTTCGGTTTTGAGCTTATGAGTAATCGATTTTACTCGACCAATATGTCCGATCGCTTAATTATGCTGAATTCATTTACGTATGAAGTCCTATCTACAAAGAGATAGATATTCCATCTCGGCATATCCTCTACCCGGAGGATAGTATGTCGCGCAATCTTACGACGGTGACCTGAATGGAACTTGTATTCCGGTCGTGAGGTCAATGATTATATATTCGATTTAAGAATCGAAGGATTTTGTCCGGGTGGACGCGACGTCCCTACCATCAACCGTCTGATCCATCACAGAATAGGAGAAAACAATGTCCCAAAGATTTTTCAAACCAAATCGTCCAATTATGCTGGTCACAGCACTTGCTTTGTTGTGTGGAGTCCGCACCAGCCACGCCCAGATATCTGTTAGGGTCAATGACAGCATGGTCCGATTTGATCGTGTTGGACCGATGCAGATAGGCGGCAGCGTCTTCATCCCATTGCGAGCTGTCGGCGATTCTCTGGGAGTTGACCTGCACTGGGAAGAGGCCACACAAACTATTACAGGCAAAAAAAGTCCGCATGTATTTGTCCTAAAATTGGGATCCAAATACGCCAGCGTGGATGACCAATCGGTTACGCTGTCTTCGCCAGCCCGCACCGTCAATGGTGTTACGATGGTACCACTACGATTTGTTGCAGAGGCGCTGGGTGCAGAAGTACGTTGGCGCCCCGAGCTCTCCATGGTTACAATCACAACCGATGCCCCTATGCCAACTACCCCACCCGTGCCAATAGTGACGACACTTAAAGGGGAGGTGGTGGGCGTACAGTCCAAGGGCAATTCACCTTCCATCACCATCAGAACATCACAGGGACGAACCCGATTTGACATCACTCGTGATACCGTCGTTATGCGCGGACTATCGGGTGACAGGGGATCGCCCTCTGACCTCGATCAGGTCGTCCTGGGCAACTCCGTTGAGATCAAACCTGATCCATCGGGATCGATTGCTCTCTCCATAAAAGAGCTTGTAGCCCCTCCGGCTCCCTCGACTCGAGTGGTGGGCGACATAATATCAGTTCAACAAAAAAGTGATCCTCCGACCATCAGTGTAAATACATCCACCGGTCGAGTACGATTGGAAATTACGCCTGATACCATCATTCTCAGCGGTCCGGTTGGGTCTCGAGGGGTGCAGACCGATCTCGACAGACTCGCTTTAGGCAGCAAAGTCGAAATCCGTACCGATGCCGCTGGCGCCGTGGCAATTTCGATTCGCGAAAACCTTCCTGTTCCCGTCGCTGCAGCCTTGCCCGTGAAGACGGCGCCGCCTATCATGAAGGCGGGTATCAGTTCGTTCCAGATCACAAGAGCAGCAATCATCCGGGCTGGCTCCCAGGTTAACGTCAATATGGTCGGCACGCCTGGTGGCACGGCAACCTTCTCGGTGGGAGACC
>JBDUAM010000319.1:0-4759 GCA_040004655.1 Chthonomonadales bacterium
ATCCCGTTCAGATTTCTCTGAACGGGAATGTACTACTTAGTCATTTGGTGGTGGACCACCCGGTCCTCCGGGACCTCCCGGACCGCGGCCTCGAAATTCAGACATCTGTTTCTTTTGTGCTGAGGTGAGAATTTTGGCCAATTTGGTATCGACCTCTTTTTGCAAATCCTCAATCTGTTTCTGCTGAGCGATAGATAGGTTTAGAGACTGCGCCATGAAACCCGGGATGACCTGACCCGGACGAGGGGGACCTCCACCCGGTCCTCCTCCTGGTCCACCGGGCCCGCCTTGTCCTCCCGGACCTCCCGGACCACCAAAACCGCCTCCAGGGCCGCCTGGTCCACCAGGTCCCCCTCCGGGGCCGCCCATTGCTCGAACGGTCGGCTGTTTCTTGAAGAATTCGGCGATCTCGGACTTCGTGAGTGTTCCCTTTTTCTTTGCATCGATGTGGTTAAAGAGGGCAGAGAGTCGGGGGTCCGTGATCTCCGCCTTATTGAGTTTTCCATCCTTGTTCTTGTCAAAACTCATCAGTCGACTGACCGATGAATCTGCGGAATTACCGCTCTGGCCCTGCCCTTGAGCCATTGATGCGGCAGACACCAGTGCGGTAAGGCATATTGCCGAGAACGTATATGAGCGTAAATGCGTCTTCATTTTGAGTGTGATCTCCCTTAAAATTGTGTGTAAGCGCATGATGCTAAGAGCGCAGAATAGCCGTTAGTGCTGATGATCCGCCATTTCGCTCTCGTTGGGTGTTCGACCTACAACGATATTGAAATTAGCAGTCAATTCGCCGATTTTGGATGTCTTCAACGGCTTGAAGTCAGCAACAATCAATTCGCGATCTAAGATGTCTCTAGTGCTCCCAAATACACCGTCGGTGGCGTTGCCAGCGAATCCACGTATCATGAGTTGAGTGGTCAACAATTCGCGACCGCCTTTTTTGACGCGCATGTGAATGTGTGGAGCGGTTCGGCCGGCATAAGGCACCGGTTTAATCGTTCGGAAATAGTAATCGCCCTTTGAACCTGTTTCGAACGTGCCATATCCCTGGAAATTCTTATCGCGCTGGGCAGCCTTCGGCACGCTGTCGCGGGAATTGAGATATACCTGATTGGCATCACATTGCCAGATCTCTACAAGGGCATTTTTGATCGGGTTGCCATTTGTGTCAAGTACGCGACCAGTCAAGTGAGTGATTGTGCCAATGGCCGGGGTTATGCTCTTGCCGATGATAATCAGGTCGTTATCCCGATCCAGCGGAAGCTTGTCAGGATAGTAGGGGCCTTCAGTTAGCTGCGGTGTTCGCATTAGCTCTTCGGCAAATGCAGCGCTGGTCATGAACATCAAAATACCGGATGCAGAGGCTGTAATGAATCCTCGGCGTGTTGTCTGTTCGAATTTCAATTCCATCTCGTCTTTTCGGTAATCCATTGTCTTCTCCTCGCTGGATCGGGTGTCATCATCATTGTCATTCTACGCGGGAATTGTGAAAGCCAAATGAAATAACGCAGACTATGGAAAATATTCTCAAAATTGTGTTGTAAGATAGAATGTGTACGAAACGCTATCGTGGGATAATCCGTCCACTTCATTTGAAGGTACATCAAATGTGTAATCCAAAAGGGATCAGCAATGCGTAAGAATCGTGGATTACAGGCTGAAGGCGGATTGCTATTATTCACCTCCTTATTATTGACATGCGCCGTTGTTCTGGTCTTTCTGGGTCGAACCCGTGATGGTCTCCCTGCAAACTCAATTAATATTAATAAACTGGCCGCTGACCAGTTTGGACCTATTTTCAAACTCGAACCTGCATTAGCCGATGAGCTTGTCAAGTTTCGTGAAGCTCGCCACGGATTTGAGTATGTTGCCCAGTTGACTTCGGCAACCGTATTTCCGCAAAGTAATGAACGGCAGGAAATAGCAAAGCGTCTGAAAGACAATCTTATTGATCCCAATGTGGAGACCGCCGAATCGCTGAAAACGCGACTCTCCATCTCGTCCGCCGCGGCAGAACGAATTATTCAATACCGAGATCGGCTTTCTACAAATAAGTTTGCAAAACCTGAACAGATATTAAAAGTTCCGATCATTGAGAGTTCTCAAATTCGGTTCCTGGGAAATCGATTAATTGTTCGGCACCCGATTCAGGTATTTACTCAGTTTTTTGGATGGATTGTATTTGTCTTTGTACTTACCTTTGGAACTGCCGTTTTCGTGGGCAAGAAATCGCCAAAAGGTGATCCGCTGATCTTCTCTCTAAGTGTTGCGCTTGCCATTGTAGGCGCTGTCACACTTTTCAGCGTCAAAGATCCTATTAGAGACACGCTTGTCTCGACCCATCACCTTAAGGGCGTCGTTATGGGATTGGTGGCATTTGCCATCGCCGCGACTATACCTGCTCATGTTCGTCGAGGATGGAAGCGACTGCACTATGTGTTTGCCCTTGCCTCCGTAATATCATTAGCCGCGTTGAAATTGATCGGGCATGGCCCGGAAGGCGTCAATCTCTCGATTTTTGGGATCCAGCCGGTTGAGATTATCAAGATATTTTTGGTGTTATTCATAGCTGGATACCTGACGGACAAGGGTGACTTGATGGCCGACGCCATAAGCAAGTGGAGTCCGGCGATCATCAAGAAGAAGTTCTCAAAGTTTGGAATTTCGGTGCCTCGCTGGCAGGATGTGGGTCCAATTTTGGGGATGTACGCGGCTACGCTTCTTCTCTTCTTTGTGATACGTGATATGGGTCCGGCGCTGGTTTTGTTCAGCACATTTGTACTAACTTTCTATGCAATCACGGGGCGCTCGGCAGTTCCCATGCTCGGCCTGTTAATGATGTTTGGCGGCGAGGCAATCACTTACTTGCTCCATATGGGCGTAATGCCGGTACGTATCGATATGTGGCTCGGACCGTGGCACAACGGTCACCCGTTTGGAATGCAGCTTGGTCAGTCGATCTGGGGCATGGCCTCAGGCGGATTGTTTGGTTCTGGCTTAGGTCTGGGATCGCCATCTGACATGCCGCGCTCGGGCAGCGACTTAATCTACTCGAGCGTAACGGAAGAACTCGGTGCGTTTGGAGCGCTGTTCGTGATGATCGTGTTCCTGCTGATTGCATTCCGAGGTTTGAAAATCGCGAGGCAGACCGACAACAGTTTTGACCGAGTCCTTGCAATTGGTATTTCTTGCCTCTTGACCTGCCAGGTCTTCTTCATTGCGTCAGGCGTAACCGGGTTGCTTCCGTTGACCGGTATATCACTGCCGTTCCTGGCTTATGGCAATTCATCACTGATAGTTAGTTTCTTTCTCACGGGGCTTTTGCGCGGAATTAGTTCGAGGGGCGCCACGCACGAGGTTATTCCGGTTCGCCCGCTGTTTGTGAAGACCACCCGCAATCTGGCAACTACCTTTGCTTGCGGACTTGTATTGTTGATCGGCATTGGTCGAGGCATTTGGATTCAGGGTGTACAGGCCGACTCATTTGCCGGAGCAACTATCAGCACACCGGATGCGGATGGCCAAATTCGACCGAAAGTCAATCCTCGCCTGACCCGAATTGAACGGATCATTCCGCGCGGATCGGTTTACGACCGAAATGGAATTCCGCTGGCCACGAGTCGATTTGATGAGATATCAGCTGCGTTGGGTAACAATCAGGAATTGGTTCAAGCTGCGTATCAGAAGGGCCGATACTACCCCTGTGGTTCAGATTTCGCCCATATTCTTGGATTGGTCGATAACCAGGTCGGTGCGCTGGCAGGCGTCGAACGAGATTATCAACACGAAATGCGAGGATTCAAGAACTACAGTGAACTCGTGGCGGATTACCGTTGGAAAGATTTGCCGTCGTTCATGCAGCGAATAATGACTGGTTCAGGGGAACGTCGGGGTGCCGATGTCCACCTTGCGCTTGATGCCAAACTGCAAGCCCTCGCGTTCAAGAGCTTGAAATCAAAAATGAAAGTCGGAGTTGGCGGCGGAGATTCTGGAGCTCTTGTTGTGCTTGATCCAGTATCCGGTGACGTTTTGGCTGCTGCAAGCTGGCCGACGTTTGATCCGAACAAAATCAGAGCCAACGAATTTGAAGCCATTCTCAAAGATGAAGACAAACGGCATGCCGCGCTGGATCGAGCTTTCCTTGGAATCTATCCACCGGGGTCTACATTCAAGATTCCGCTGGCAACAATCGCCCTTGATAATCAGATCGACCCTGGATTTACCTGCGAACATGTCCTCAAGAACGTTACCTGGGTCTGGGGTGGGGAAGTCTTCGCAAGGAAGAGCATTGCGGACGATCAGCATGATCCTCCTCATGGCGCCTTGAGAATGATGGAGGCTATGAAAGTCTCGTGCAACCTCTATTTTGCAAACGTTGCGCTCAAGCTTGGCGCGGATCGATATTATCATGGGCTGACCGACAAACAGAGCTGGGGTTTCTCTCATATTCGGCCCATCAAAGAGTTTGCGGCATCGCTACCTGTGAACGGCTTTGGTCAAGGCGCCATTCTCGTAACACCTATAGAAATGGCCCGTGTCGCATCGGCAGTTGGTGGTGGCGGATCCATGATGAAGGCGCGAATCATTTCAGAAGTTCGAACAACCGATGGAAAGTCTGTTAGTAAGATCTTGCCGGAGACTTTATCAAAGCCACTGAGCCCGGAGACGGCAAATCTGCTTAGGACTATGATGGAAGGTGTCGTGAAATCGGGGACAGCTCGCGGGGTATTTGATAAGTTGAATTCGAGAATAGCTG
>JBDUAM010000244.1:0-4758 GCA_040004655.1 Chthonomonadales bacterium
GATCATATCCCGGGCGCCAGACAGGAAATCTCCACCGAGATTCACGCCAACCCCAGCTCCAAGGTTTATATTTGCGTTAAGCGTTGGACCCTGTACGTTGGTCGGGTTTAGCCAGGCGCCAATTCGACCCCAGTAACCCGGCGAATAAAAAAGTGGGTCAATGTATCGATAACCGGCTCGAACATGTAATCCGCCGTTTTGAAAGTTTATTCCGGTGTCAAACGCCGTACTATCAACCGAGTTCATGGGTCCAGTTCTGGCATTTCCTGTGATTGAGCGAGCATAATTTCCAGTCAAAGTGAGGCTGTTCGCTATTCGAACCGTACCATCTGCGCCAAACACGTAGAGGCTATTCGGCGCTCCTTGCGAAGTCTGCACGGGATTTATTGTGCCAGAGATTGCTGAAATTCCGACGTTGATAGGACCCGAATTACCACCGAGATTTGCCTGAACGCCATTCACGTCTTCGAGATTAGAAGATAGCAGCCCATTCTGACTATTCAATCCGCCAGAGAAAAGTGGGCCACTAAATGTTCCAGGATTTGAATTGCCGAGATTGGCAAAATTCGTGTCCTGTCGCCAGGTAGTGCCATGAAAACCAGTAACACGGAGCGGACCAAAACGTTGGTTCAGTTCCACTCCGCCTAGCATATTGTTGGCGCCTGAGATGCCTCCCGAAGTGAAAGGTGAACCATTTCCCGAAAGGACCAACGAATTGAAATTTGTTCCTACTTCACCAATCCGAACGTCCGAATCCTTGGACCCAAACATCGGAAGGTTGACAAAGAGGGACGGTTTGTTCGATCCATTGAATATGGTGTCACTCAGAGTTAATCCACTCTTCGAACCTGTAATCAAACCTGTTGAAGTCAAGGATACGGATGTGTTAACTCGTGCGGATCCTGAGTCACGACTTACAGGTTTAACTACCGGTTGGGATAACCTGTTGGGAGGTTGACCCAATGCGTCAGAAATATTTGACTGAATTTTGTCGGCAGAAACGCCAAGTTCATTAAGTCCATCTCTGAACTCAGTCGTCAACTTGAGCAATGATTCTAAATCGTTTCGGGACAACGACAAATCGCCCATCGGAGATGTAACCGACCAGTCGCCAAGTACGCGCTTAAGTGCAAAGGAGAATTCATATCGAGTCAGGGTGCGAGTCGAACTGAAATATCCGTTGGGATATCCCTTGAGTACGCCGGATTTCTGTAATCGATCAACGGCAGAGTAGGACCAATGGTCTGGGCGAACATCGTCGAACACGTTCTGCGCCGACCCAAAAACGGGCACGCACATGAGCGCGACCACGATGGCAACCATCACGAAAGATCGAATGTTACAATTAAATTCGACCGTATTGTACACGTTTTGCCTCAAGTCAAATACCCATACACAGATTTCAATAAGTCTATTTATCACAATATTAGGGTCGCTGTCAAGCAAAATCACAATCTAAGCGTGCAAATCATCTTGCCGAGGGATTTTATAAAGGTAGACTTCTAATCAGATGAAGCGAATTCTTACAATCTTAACTGGACTCACATTTGCCATTCTAATGATCGCCTGGTGGTGGTGCGAGCAGGAACCAGAACTCAAATCCGACAGGGTTACTATTCGGTGGGTTGTGAATTCGCAGGACAGTGAGCAACGCTTTGCCCAATTAGTTTGTGATGCTTTTGAAAAGAGTCAGTCGACCGTTCACGTTCAACTCATAAAGCAGAATGAAGGCGCCAAAGTCGACACCATGATTGCAGGTGGAGATGCCCCAGACGTCCTTGCTATCGAGTACACACGAGCCCCCTATTACGTCGACGCAGGCGCAATACTCGATCTAAAACCCCTGATGTCTCAAGTGGACATGGCCGATCTCTCAAATTACTTCCCGGCGACTCGTATTCCCTACGAAATCGGAGGTCACATATATGGCGTGCCATGGGGTTATGTGCCCTTTGTCCTCTATTACAACCGCAGCATGTATGACAATGCTCACCTCGCCTATCCTAATTCCAAATGGACGTGGGCGGATTACCGGCGTACGGCGAAGTCGCTGACGTCTCCTCCAAACACCGATCCGACCCATGCCACATTTGGCGCGACGTTCGCGGCATGGCAAGAAGGATATTACTCCTGGTTTGCACAGAACGGCGCGACAATCTGGGATGAAAGGACACAATCCGCCAAATTCAATTCGCAAAACGTAGTCGAAACAGTCGACTTCCTCCACACGCTGACCCAAGTCGATCGTTCTATGCCGACCGACACCAATCGACCCAAAACCGCAGGAGGCCTGTTCGAATCTGGCAAACTAGGGATGAATGGCCCGGCAGGATCGTTTTATATTCCGACTTACAGAAACATCAGTAATTTGGATTGGGATATCGCGAGTGTTCCGTCAGGTCCCGTCCAACGGGCAACTGTAATATCTCCGTTGGCATTTGGTATTCCGTCGAGAAGTAAACACCATGCCGAAGCATGGTCATTTGTAAAATTTCTCACTGGGCTAGGGGGAGAAAGACTTTTAGCTCAAAGCGATCTCTTCGTTCCTGCAATGCGCAATGTGGCGCTGTCAAATGACTATCTCAGGCGATCCGGTCCACCTGCCAACAGGTACGCGCTGATCGAAATGCTGGACGATAGGGATGGACGCAAGCCGTGGGGATTTGTACCAAAGGTAGGAGGTGTTCGTTGGGCCGATGTCAATGATGACGCTCTCAACGCTACACTTGGTGGATATTTGTTTGGTAGTTCAGGATCAGGCAAATCAGCCAGCACTGTCTGCAACGAAATCCAGGATCTCGCAACAGGAATCCTCTCGTCTCAATCACAAACTGATCATTCCTCTCCGCTTCCTGTAAGGGGAATTCTTTACAGCTCGATTGCTTGCCTGATATTAGGCGCTGGAATTCTGGCGTTTGTCTTTTTCAAAAAACCACTCTCAAAAACTCAGAGAGTAGAAGCGCTCCACGGCTACGTCGCGATCGCTCCATGGCTCATTGGATTTGTTTGTCTCAGCATCGCGCCAATATTGTTCAACCTCTTAATCTCACTCACTCATTGGAATAGCCTATCGTCCATATCCCACGCCCGGTGGGTCGGCGCTGATAACTTCCAGGTGCTTTTCTCCGGCAAGGATCAGCTATTTACAAAATCACTTGCCGTAACATTCACCTATGCTGCAATTGCGATCCCGTTAAATGTCTTTGGCGGACTCTGTCTGGCGCTCCTCTTAAACACGAGAACTAAGACCACCACTCTGTTTCGGGCTATCTATTATCTTCCGGCTATCCTTCCTGGTGTCGCAACGGCCGTACTCTTTCGATGGTTGTTGAGCAAACAGGGTCTGGTTAACTACCTGATGTCCTTTGGAGGACTAATCCCGCAAAGATACATGCCTGACTGGCTTCACAACGCAGCATGGACCCTGCCTTCCATGACCACCATGAGCCTTTGGATGATTGGTTCTGGAACTATGATATACCTCGCCGGACTCCAGAATGTGCCAACCCATCTCTATGAGGCTGCACAATTGGATGGCGCAAACAGCTGGTCCAAATTCAAGAACATCACGCTCCCGATGATTACGCCTGTTCTCCTGTTCAATTTAATTACGAGGACGATCGGCGCATTTCAAGTCTTCTCCAACGCTTTTGTGCTGTATGGTGGCGGCACAGGACCAGATAATTCGGCGCTCTTCTATGCTTTCTACCTCTACAGAAAGGCCTTTGAGCAATTCCAGGCTGGCTACGCGGCAGCTCTGTCCTGGATTCTGTTCATTATCATCCTGGTTCTCTCCCTGCTGATTATCCGAAGTTCGTCCATGTGGGTCTATTACGAAGGAAAGCGCGAGGACACACCATGAGTGATCCAACCTCCAGCTCATGGTTGAGGCAAATCCTGCTCGCGTTTGGCGCCGCATTCGTGCTGTTGCCACTTGTTTGGATGATTGCAACTTCGCTTCAATCACCCGAGGCGGCATCCGCGTATCCGCCGAACTGGCTGCCCACGATCGCCCATTCGATTTGGGTCCATGACGGTAAGAATGAACCTGTTTCACTCGTAGGCAAGTTTCAAGGCAACAAGACTAGAATTCGTACAACCGATGGGTCGATTAAGGATGTCGATTCAGAATCAATACAAACTAAACGGGCAATAGAACCAAGATGGGAAAATTACAGGCGCATTTCAAGTCCACTTGCAAAAGAGACGGATCTTAACTTCCCTAGATTCCTGTTGAACACACTCGTGATTACTGGACTGGCCATATTTGGGCAAGTGCTCTCGTGCAGCATCGTGGGATGGGGATTTGCCAGACTCAGGTTTCCCGGAAGCAAGTTCCTATTCTTCGCTTTACTTGCAACCATGATGATCCCGGCACAGGTAACCATCATTCCGACGTTCATCATATTTCGCAAACTGGGATGGATCGACACGTTCTTGCCACTGATCATACCGGCATGGTTTGCTGGCCCCTTCTTTACGTTCCTCTACAGGCAATACTTCATGACCGTGCCGCTTGAAATGGACGAAGCTGCAAAGATTGACGGAGCTACTCCTTTTATGACGTTTCGACAAGTGTTATTACCTCTTGCCAAACCTATCACAGTTACAACTGCGGTATATACGTTCTTAGGCACATGGAATGATTTCTTCAGTCCGATGATCTACCTTAATTCGGATCACAAACGAACCCTGTCACTGGCGCTCGCCAGATTTCAAGGGGCGTACGGCTCTGACGTCCCCATGGTCATGGCCGCC
>JBDUAM010000135.1:0-16127 GCA_040004655.1 Chthonomonadales bacterium
TGATTAGAATCCAGCGGGGCGTCGACCAACGATCACCGGCACATCCATCGGGTTGCCCTCGGGCGTAATGAGTTTGACAATTACCTTCTCGCCCGGCTTGTGCTTGAGCACTGCGTTCTTCAAATCGAGTAAATCGGCGACTTTCTTGCCGTCAATCTCCAGCGCGATAGATCCGTTTTGAATTCCGGCGTTGTCAGCCGGCATCAGGGGCAACACTTCCATTACAAACCCCGTTCCGGTAGGAAGGTGTAACTCAAGCGCCCGTTTCGCTGGAATTGAGAATCCGGTCACTCCAATATACGGCATGCCAACTTCGACCCGGCTCCCCTGGCCCTGTTCAATCAATCTTCGAATGACCTTGCGAACCGAGTTGATGGGAATGGCGAATCCAATTCCAACGTTGCCGCCGGTCTCGCTGCGAATTGCCGTATTAATCCCGATGAGCTGCCCTTTGATGTTCGCGAGCGCACCACCGGAGTTGCCCTTCTGAATCGGAGCGTCCGTCTGCACGGCTTCCGCGATCACACGATCATCTCCAACGGGCAGGTTCTTACGATCCGTAGCGCTGATGATTCCGTGCGTAACAGTCACTCCCACGCCAAGCGGATTGCCGATAGCGATGGCATCTTCACCAACCTTCAACAAATCGGAATTACCAAATTCAGCGACGGGTAAATTAGTAGCGTCAATCTTGACAATCGCGAGGTCCATGGCCGGATCAGTTCCGACTACTCGGGCCTCAAACTTTCGATCTTTTGTGGTGACTACCCGAATAATAGAGGCGCCCTCAATCACATGGTTGTTTGTGATGATGTAACCTTCCGGGCTGATGATCACGCCGGAGCCCTTCCCTTCGAAAAGATACCCTGAAGCTCGACCAGGAACATTAGTGCCCTCCATCTTCTTGCCCATGGTATCAATGTTGACAACGCTCGGTTCAATTTTGGCGGCGGCAGTGACGACGGGGCTTTCGGGGATAGGCGACATCGGCATTGGCCGATCTAAAATGGCAAGTACATTACGCTGCGCCGCGGAACGATTGTTTTGGCGCTGCATGTAATTGAGAGTGACGGTAGCCATGGCTGCGCCGGCAACAAACATGAAGACATAGGCTGTCGACTTGCGCATCTCATTCTCCCGCCTCCGGCATCGCCGGCCAATTCGGAACTGTTAGATTTACTTTAAAACTTTTGCCAGATTTGCCATTTCGATTGCGGCGATTGCTGCTTCTGCGCCTTTGTTGCCGGCTTTTGCTCCTGCCCGATCGATTGCCTGCTCGAGATTTTCTACCGTAATAACTCCGTAAGTCACCGGCAAATTCGTTTCATGACCGATCTGACCAAGACCCCTCGTTACGTCGGCTGCAAGATACTCAAAGTGCGGAGTTGCTCCCCTGATCAGACAACCAATTGCAACAACAGCGTCATAATTTCCCGATTTTGCCATGCGATTGGCCGCAAATGGGATTTCCCACGTACCAGGTACGCGCGCAATATCAATGTTCTTCTCTGACGCACCATGTCGAATCAGGGCATCTTTCGCGCCTTCGAGCATGCGCTCCGTTACGAACGCATTCCATCGGCTGACCACGATGCCGAACTTGAGGTCCGTGGCAATCAGGTTGCCTTCAAATATTTGACCCATCAATCACTCCAGGCGTTTCGTTAAATGAAACGCAAATCCAATTATTCTGTGGCTGTAAGATCATCTTCCGAAAAAATGTGGCCCATCTTCTCCCGCTTCGTTCGCATGTATCGCTCGTTATGCGGGTTTGACGGCACCGAGAGAGGAACCCATTCCACAATCTCAAGCCCATATCCTTCAATTGCCTTCACCTTGGCCGGATTGTTCGTCATGAATCGCAGCTTCTTCAGGCCGAGATCGACCATGATCTGTGCCCCAATTCCGTAATCTCGCAGGTCAGGTTTGAGGCCCAACTGTTCGTTCGCCTGTATGGTGTCCGCGCCCTTGTCTTGCAGGGCGTACGCTTTCATCTTGTTGACGATCCCGATGCCGCGACCCTCTTGCTCAAGATAGACGATCACACCTCGACCGGCATCTGTGATCTTCTGTAGGGCAAGGTGGAGTTGATCTCCGCAGTCACAGCGCAGGGAGTCGAACATATCGCCCGTAATGCACGAACTGTGGACGCGAATGAGTGTCGGTTCGCCGTCCGAGATATCACCCTTCACAATGGCGATAGCTGGATTAGGATCAACAGAAGACTCATAAGCATGGACCGTCAGCGTTCCATACTTGCCGGTAGGCAATTCGGTGGTAGCCACACGCCGGACCAGTCGCTCGGTTCGGCGACGATAGTTGATGAGATCGGCGATGGTAATGAACTTTAGATTGAACTCTTTAGCAATGCGAGTCAGTTCCGGCACGCGCGCCATGGTGCCGTCATCTGATACGATCTCGCAGAGAACGCCTGCGGGCTGCAGTCCTGCAAGTCGAGCAAGGTCAACAGTCGCTTCGGTATGCCCAGCGCGCTTAAGAACACCCCCTTCTTCTGCGCGAAGGGGAATAACATGCCCGGGGCGCATCAGGTCGGCAGGAACGGCGTGCGGATCAACAAACACCTTAACGGTCTTGGCTCGATCAAAGGCGGAAATTCCAGTGGTTGTACCAATGGCTGCATCGACTGTGACCGTCATGGCCGTGCCAAGTCGAGCGGTGTTTTGACCAACCATCATCGGCAGATCGAGGTCTCGCAGTCGCTGGGTGGTGGTCGGGACGCAGGGTACGCCTCGGCCGTGGCGGATCATGAAGTTCATCGCTTCAGGGGTGCACCTGTCGGCCGCCATAATGAAGTCGCCCTCATTTTCACGATCCTCGTCATCAATCACGATAATGATCTCGCCATTCCGGATCGCCTCGATGGCCTCTTCAATCGTACTAAACGGCAATATTCTGCTCCAGATACCCTGCTTTTATCAGGGATTCTTCCAGTGAATTCTTCTCGGGTGTAGCGAACTTCAGAATGCTCTCCACGTATTTGGCAAGCACATCGACTTCAATGTTCAAGAGGTCGCCAGAGCGGCGTTCGCTGAGAGTGGTCGCCTCCCATGTGTGTGGGATTATCCATACGTTGAAATGGTGATCATCGACGCCAGCAATGGTCAGGCTGATGCCATCCAGCGCAACGGAGCCCTTGGCCGCGATATACTTCATGATCTCAGGGCCGGCAGATATTGTGAGAATTCGAGCGTTGTCGTTCACGACGACAGAGGTCAGCGTTCCCGTACCATCCACGTGACCTTGCACGATGTGCCCACCGATTCGCTGATTGACAGTCACGGCTCGCTCCAGATTAACCGGGGAGCCGACCTTCAATTGACCCAGGCTGGTGCGTCGCATGGTCTCTGGAACCGCTTCGAAGTCGAGGAGGGCGCCGGAGATTCGGACGATGGTCAGGCAGCATCCGTTGATGCCAATGCTGTCGCCGAGGTGTGCATCAGAGGACACAAGAGGACAATCAACCGTGAGGCGGACTGACTCCGCGCCAGCTTGAAGCGTCGCAACTTTGCCTAGCTCTTCAATGATTCCGGTAAACAGCGTCTGTCATTCCCTTCGAGTTCCTGACAAAAAGTACGATCATTGTACCAGAATCGTTCGACAGCGACCCGGAACGACTAAAGCCTACAGCACGGCGCCAAGCGGCCAAGGGGCGAATTCGTGATCTCCGAGGCCCTGCGCCTCGCTTTTGGTCTTCTTACCACCTGCTACCTCGACCAACTCTTCAAATATCTGCATGGCAACAGTTTCAATAGAGACTCCGTTGAGAATGACTCCTGCGTCGATGTCCATGTCGTCGGTCATGCGTTCGTAGAGGGGGGAATTGGTTGCGATCTTGAGCACCGGACTCGGCTTGAATCCGAGACACGACCCTCGACCAGTCGTGAACGCGACCAGATTACATCCGCCCGCAACGAGGCCAGTCACCGAGACAGGATCGAGGCCGGGAGTATCCATGAAAGTGAAGCCTTTGTGCCGAATACGTTCGGCATAGTCGTAAACGGCCTCAAGTGGCATGCTGCCACTCTTGGCGACCGCGCCCAGCGACTTTTCAAAGATAGTAGTCAATCCGCCAGCCTTGTTGCCCGGAGCGGGGTTATTGTCGATCTCCGCCCCGTGCATGGCGGTGTATTCTTCCCACCAGCGCATGAGGGAGACAAGCTTGTCCGCAACTTCTTTGCTGACGGCACGTCGCGTGAGAAGGTGCTCTGCGCCGTAAGTCTCGCTGGTCTCCGCGATGAGCCATCCGCCGCCATATCGAATCAACTCATCTCCGGCAATTCCCAGAGCAGGATTGGCGGTGATTCCACTGTTTCCGTCTGATCCGCCGCAGTTGGTCCCGACCACTATCCCGCCGATAGATTGCGGCGTGCGTTTGCATTCATTCGCCATCTTAAGCAGCTTCAGCGAGTAGTCAAAGGCTGCTTGCACCGTCTTCTGCACACCACCAGCTTGCTGGATGGAGAGAATCGGTGGCGGCGAAGGCTTGTGCGCTCGAATGGATTGTGGCGAAATCAGCGCCTGATCTTGAATCATTGAAAGAGCCTGATTGACCTCACATCCCAGCCCGATGATGAGCGAAGCGCCCACATTCGGATGATCTGCCATACCGGCAAGGCAGCGTTGAAGCGCCAGATATCCCGGACCGCTGTTCGCCATGCCGCAACCAGTCTTGTGCGTCACCCCGACTATGTCATCGACATTTGGGAAATCCTGAAGCGCTTCGCGTCGGAGTTTATCCACGACCATCGAGACCGTACTCGCCGAGCAGTTGACTGTGGAGACAAGAGACACATAATTTCGGGTTCCCACTCGACCGTCAGGTCTGGAGTATCCTGGAAACGTGCGTGCGGCTTCGGCTGCGGAGAGGGGAGTCGGCTTGCGCAGGTCGACGCCGACTTCGTAATTGAGGCTTACTGTTCCGTTGTGCAGGTTGTGATTGTGGACCCAGTCGCCTTTGGATATGTTGGACGACGCATAGCCGATGATCTGGCCAAACTTGTGGATGGGGTCGCCCACTTTGATATCGTGGAGCGCAATTTTGTGTCCGGCGGCTGTGTCTGACGAGAGCTTCAGAGAGTGCCCAGCGCCTTCCAATTCATCATTTGCCGAGAGGGGTGATCGTGCGACGGCGACATCGTCCGATTCTCGAAGAAGAATTGTCTTCTCTTGAAATGCATATTGAGGCATATGACGGGTTCTCCTGACTTCAAACGGGGTACCATAATTACACTCAACATAATATCACGCCCTGCAACATAAGTAGTACTATTAATCGACAATTAGACCTGATTCTGGGAGAGCAAGTTGGCCAAACGAAAAACATCCGATAAAGACGCGGCGGGCGCAGCAAAGAGCGGAAGGGCTATTGACGGCTCAATCTCCGAATATGAAGCTCTGTTACAGAGATGCGGAGAGGGTGTAATTGTGCTCGGGCAGAATGGCCAGGTCGAACGTCTCAACCAGACAGCGGCCTCTCTTTTGCATATCACGACATCGGCAGGTGTTGGACCCATGATTGGCGATCATCCGTACCCGGAAGACCTGGGCGCGCTCTACGCAGAGGCTGTACACAAAGGCCACGTAATGAATCGCGAGGTGCGGAGCGCCACGTTTAAGAACAGCTCGATGATTGTATCCATCTTTCCCATCCGAGGAAAGCGTGGAAGTCGTCGTCGATATCTGCTCATCTCCCGCGATGTGACCGAATTGCGTCGACTGGAAAACATTCGGCGGGACTTTGTCGCCAACGTCTCCCACGAGTTGCGTACTCCGCTGGCATCTATTCGCGCAATGGCGGAGACCCTGCAGGACGGAGCGCTCAATGACCGCGAAGTCTCTGGAAGATTTCTTGGGACTATCGTAACCGAGACGGAACGGCTTACGCGTATCGCTCAGGATCTGCTCATCCTCTCGGATGCTGAGAGTCGACAGCCGGAACGGGCGCTATTGCATATGGATAACTTAATTACTGATGTCGTGGAGCGATCAAAGCCACAGGCGGAAAAGGCTGGCATCGCGTTTTCGGCAAACTATCCAAAGGGCCTCGACGTGATGGCCAACCACGATCAAATGGAACAGGTTCTGGTCAACCTGATCGACAACGCTATCAAATATACGCCTGAGGGCGGATCAGTTTATCTTGAAGCCGGACTCGGTAAGGGCTCCGCAATTGTTTCTGTTACCGATACGGGCATCGGAATGCGAAAGAAAGACCTGATGCGTATTTTCGAGCGGTTCTATCGGGTGGATAAGGCGAGATCTCGACAATCCGGCGGAACGGGACTGGGACTAAGCATTGTGAAGCACATTGTCGAGAGTCACGGCGGCCACGTGAGCGTGGAGAGCGTGCCCAATGAAGGGTCGACATTCTCATTTACAATTCCCCTTGATGTTCCGACAGGTACACCAGCAGAAGAATAGTCCCTGAAACTTGACCTCTGTTTGGTGGCGAGTTATACTGATTTTATCTCAGAGTCTTAGTCGAAGACGCACACAGTTTCGGGGAATAAAAATGAATACCACTGTAGGTACCACTTCGTCGGGCGACCTAATGGGCCTGACGACCACGCGCGCGCCATTTATTGAGCGGGCCCAACGCGACGGGCAACTCTACATTACTCAGCCGTACGAACTCTACTCCACGGATAACCAACAGGCGTGGCATAACCTCTATACTTCCATGATCCCGTCGTGGAAGAAGTACGCCAACAGCCACTTCTTGAAGGGAATGGATAGCCTCGGGTTGAACCCGGATCGAATTCCGCTGCTAACTGAAGTCAACAAGTTCCTCAATCCTCTTACGGGATTTCGGGCGAAACCGGTAAGCGGATATGTTCCAGCTTTCCTGTTTTTTGACTGCTTGCGAAATCGCGAATTCCCTACTACCATCACCATCCGCGACCTGAATCGACTGGACTACCTACCTGAGCCCGACATCTTTCACGACCTTGCGGGCCACGTGCCGATGCATACGGATCGAGCTTTTGCCGATACGCTGGTACGCTTTGGCGACTGTGCCCACACTGCTGCCGAAATGGTTTCTGGAATTAAAGATGAGCAAGAGCAGGTCCGCCGCGTGGTGAGTATCTTCAAGGCGCTGGCCCGTTTCTTCTGGTTCACGGTTGAATTTGGCTTGATGCGAGATGGCAAGGATCTGAAAGTCTACGGCAGTGGATTACTTAGCTCGCACAGTGAGATCGAGCATTGCATCGAATCGCCGGATGTGCAACGCTTCCCAATACAGTTGGAATGGGTTATCAACCAGTACTTTGAGATCGACCATTTTCAACCTCTGCTCTTTGTGGTCGACTCTTTTGAGCATCTGTTTGATCTCGTCGGCGATCTTGAAAAAGCGATGAAGGACGGCAAACTAAACAACGTCGCGCCAGGCGAACCGAACATGTCTGAGGCGGACGTCAAAAGCTTCCTTAGCGCCGCCGGGTTGAAATAGATCGTTCGTATCGCTGAAACGGGCGCCCGTACACGTCCGTAAGGTGTACATTGGCGAAATTCTGGCGTTGCAATAGGAGGCTGTGATGCGTAGAGGAATAGTTGGTTTAGCGGCTCTGGTCGGATTGGGCGGACTTGCTGGCTGCAGTCAGCTTCAAAAGGCTGTGAACGTCGTTCACGGTACAAACGGCGTGCACGGATCCGGCAATGTGGTCACAAAGTCGGTCACAGTAACCGGTTTCCATTCGCTCAACTTAATGGGCTCTGGCAGCGTGAAGATTACGCAGGGCGCCACCGAGTCGCTAACCATTACCGCAGATGACAATATTCTCCCGCTGCTCATCTCCGACGTTAAAGATGGCGAATTGACCCTGGATATCAAGCACGGCAAGTCGATCAATTCCTCCAAACCTGTTCAATATGACCTTACGGTTAAGAGCCTGGATCAAATACACCTGAACGGCAGCGGACAGATTAATTCCAGCTCTCTCAAAGGCGACAGCTTGAAAGTGGATTTGACCGGATCAGGCGACATTTCACTCGCTGGATCGGCGGATGCCGTGACGGTGGAGTTGTCGGGATCGGGCCAGTTCGTAGGCACCGACATGAAATGTAAGACCGCGAAGGTCACGATCGGGGGCAGCGGAAAAGCCATTCTCGCCCCGAAAGACACGCTGGATATTGATATCTCAGGCAGCGGATCCGTGGAGTATTTCGGAACTCCCAAAGTCACGAAAAACATTACCGGTTCTGGTACTATCGAGCAGCACTAACTGCGATTACTTGTGCTGAACCGCGACAGTCTTTGCGCCAAATGCCTTTACCCTGGCATTGGGCTCAACTTTTAGCAGGACAGGTAGCGCTGCATTTGGCGTTCCGCCCTCCACATTTGCGACAACGTAGATCAATCGAGTCTGTGGCTTGACGAATGGCTGGCAATAGAGCCTGAACTCGCGGGTTGATTCTTCAACCGTCACCAGGACTCCGTTCAACCCAACATCGTCGACGCGAACTCCAAACGGCAGGTTTTTGACGTCAATCGGAACCCGTGCACCAAACTTCCCCTGTCGATCAACCTCTACTGTCAGCGTAGAGATTTCTCCCGGGTGGACTACTACTTCGCGGACGTCTGTTGCAACTCTGATGTCGGGGTCGGGCAGGACAGTGAGTAATCGAATCTTGTTTTCACCGGACGATCTGTATTCTACGATCGTAAATGAATCTCCTTTCGGGGTTCCCAGATCGCCAAATCCTATGAGATCAAGTGGTTTGCCAGTATTTGCTGGGCCAGGAGGCACCTCAGGAGTGGCGGTCAACAAAATTGAGGCACTGTTTTCGCCGGCTTCAATGACTGTTTTTGTGGCCGTAATGCCCTTTGGCAATCCCTCAAACTCAAGGTCAATATGACTATTGTATCCATCAAATCTTTCGCACTCTATGTTGACTACCACGGAGCCGCCATGAGGGATATTTGGGTGCTCAGGATTCATCACGAGATTAAAGTGGGGCAATGGAGAGTGGATTAACAAGCGATAGGCGTAGTCTTTGCCAGACTGTCCGCGAGCATCCGAAATCTTTACGATGTATTCTCCATCGGACGGTGCATGGAACTCCAGATGCGAATCCTTGCCATATACTGGTCCACCGTCATCGTTCTTATAATACAGGCGCGTGAGAGGATAGCCACTGGGGGAGAAGGACGATCCTGCGGGGTGCATCTCTACCTTATACACTGCCTGCCCTAAACTGTGATACTCCGGTGTAGTACCGAAATAGGTTTCGCGCTGTCCCCGAAAAGTCTTAAAAAAGATGTCGCTGTCGGGCCCCTTTGGCATTTCGTTGATTCGAACGATCTCGCGGCCCACCATTAGATAATCATTGATGTGGAAATCATCCCAGCTAAAAATCCTCAACGCGTTGGTTGCTGAATCACGATCATTCAAAACCACTTCCGTCTGACCAACCGCACGAGCAACTGCCATCTCCACCGGTCGACCAGATTTGTCAAGAATCTCGATCTCGGAATCGAGTGGTGATCCGAGGCGACGCGCATTTACGTCAACAAAGAGTCGTTCTCCACGACGGGCGGTAAACCGATAATAATGGCTAAGCCCTGCACCCGGACGCCCGTTCAAAATTCCTTCAATTGCACACGGCGCTGGAACCGGTTGCGCCGCAGCGACCGATTCATTTCCAGGTGATCGCAGCACCTGCCGGTGGTCAGAAACTTCCAGGACTCGATTCAGGATCCCGTTTGAATAGAGGTCCGGAATAGGGAGGCCGATGGTGCCCTCGTAGTGGTTTTTGGGAACGGCAACAGTTAGCGTGGATGATGGGAGATTAAATCCTTGAACGTGGACTGTGCTTGTCACGCCCCTCTGAACGCCGAGGGGAAAGAAGTCGGTCACATAGGGAAATCGTCCGACATTGATACGATAAAAGACATCGCCGCCGCCGGAACCTTCGTTGTCTCGTACCGTTAGTACGTATTCTCCTGATCGTGGCGCTTTGAAGCCGAGGGTCACATCTGACTTGCCGATTCGGGTCTTACTCTCGGTCAACTGCTTTCCGCTGAGGTCAGTTATGGCGATAACAGGTTGCAGCCTTGAACGAAGTTGCTGCCCGACGACGTCGAATACGACCTCATCACCCTCTTTACAGGCAAATCGATAATGATTTACATCGCCGGGCGTGTTAAGCGTCCCAACGACCGTGCATGGCCAGGCGATCGACTGTGCGGCCCCAAGGGATTTGTTGGCATTGTTTGAAGCCAATTCCGGCAAGTTGCCCACAACAAATGGAACTGAACCTGTTGTGCCGTGTGATGATTGCACATAACATCGGTGCACGCCAATCCGTGCGGTCGGCTGAATGTCCACAGTCGCCCAGACCACGTTAGGATTAGTATCCTTGGTCATCGTGATTTTGCCGGAGATGCGCGGATCATCAAAGACCACCCGATTTGCATCGCCAATGCGCGCACCGGAGAACGTCATCATTAACGTTTTGCCACGCTCAGCGGCCATGGGCGAAACATTGCTCAGGACTGCTTCAAAGAGTGTTGCGCCACCATTTCCCGGTGGACGTCGCTGACGATTGTCGCCGAGTCGTAAGCCGGGAATTCGGCTGGTAGTTGGCAATTTACCGGAAGAGGCCGACTTGATCCCCATGGCCGGTTGAGAAACGTGTTTGCCGCTGGCAATGTCGTAAACGTCCACAGAGCCGTTCTGGGTCGCGCAGGCAATTAGTTTGCCGTTGTCGCTGATGGCGAGGCCATAGGGCCAATCAAGCTGTTTGGGGTAGACCTTCTCTTCTTCAAGCGAGGTGGAATTCCAACGCTTTACGGAGAGGTCTTCGCTGCTGGTGAGCAGGCTCACGCCATCGTGCGAATAGACGACTTTGAGAATGGATGCCTGATGCGCGAATGCCGACTTTGCCAGCCTTGCGCCAGCCGGGGTCACCTTCCAGACCCGTACCGTCTTGTCCCCGCCGACCGCGGCCATCTGCAGTCCATCCGGTCGAAACGCGACTGAGAAGAGCTCACCGGTCGATTCCGTGAGGGTATAGAGGCGTTTGCGGGTAACGGTATCCCAGACCTTCAGCGTTCTGTCCGCGCCAACCGATGCCAGGTGCCGGGAATCTGGGGCGAACGCCACACCGTAGACTGCATCGGTGTGATCTTTGAGAACGGTCGGTTTGGAGTCTGAAGTGACGTCATTGCCCGTATTCCAGAGGTAAACGTCGTGATCGTAACACGACGCAGCAATTCGTTTGCCATCCGGCGACCAACTTATTGCGTAGAGGACGTCGGATGGGCCCGTCATCTTGCGAGGCATCTGCTTGACGGCGGTCAACCCAATATCTTTGACCCAGGCCACGTTGTAGGTCAGAACCGTTCCGCTTTTGCCGGGTTCGCCGCCGCCGAGGGCCAACAGCTTGCCATCCGGACTGAACTGCACACCTGTAATTCGACCGGGAAATCCACCGAACTCTGCCAGCTTCTTCCCCGTGGAGGCGCTGTAGATGGTCGCGCGCGACTCCCCGCCGACTGCCAGCTTCGTGCTATCCGGGCTGAACGCGACGCTACACGCCGCGGCCATCGGGGCAACGCGCAATCCGGGGGACGGGGACGCAAAAACAGAAGTACTCAGCAGCCCAAAGAGGGCGAACGGGAAGATTGATCTCAACTCAAGCTGTCTCCTTTGACCTGCGAACAACTTTGAAATCAGGTGTTATCGCGCATCGATTCGGGATCGAGCCCCTGTGTAATGCACCACTCCGCGTAGGCGACGGGGCTGATCTCGCTCGGTTTGATCTCAGATCGACCACCCCAGAATACGTTGGTGTAGCTAATGGGAATGCCGATACTCTCAAGATGCGCATCAATGGCGAGCTTGTGTGCCAGAACCCGATCCTTCTCCATGCCATGGGCCACACCCATCACGTTGACGTTGCCGAATTCCGCGCCGCCCTCGCGCCAGTAGGCGTGGGTCATAATGTCGAACCGACCGACCTCTTTACCAGCCTCTTCCTCGCGACCCTTCGGCACGGCCCAGTGGAAAAGCGCGTTAAACCGGGTAACCCGCTCGCCGGTGGAGAGTGGCTTATGATGCTCGAGAAACGTTGAAAATCGACCGATGATCCCTCGTCGCGAGAGGTCGGCGGCGACTGCGCAGAAGTCACCAGTTGTAAGTCCTGCAGCGTCCGCACGATCAGCCCAGAGGTTTTGCGAAATCTCATCCGGTCGCAACTCGTCTTTCAAGGCTACAAGAACCCGCCATTCATGGTCGGTCAGGTGAACGACCTTCGGGGTCATCGGCTCGGCGAGCTCGTCTGCCTTGCTGCCGGGTTCCATTCCCTTGCGTCGCACGTGTCCGACCCCGAGGGCAAAGAGCATCTTTGCCGGCATCAAGAGAAATCGTTCGGCGCCGGTGGCCTTGCAGAGGTAGTCGCAGTGTTTGGTCATGCTAAATCCGACCGGAACCTTCAACGTGGTCCAGAGGCGATACTTTGATCCCGTGACCGCGCTATCTGTGCTGCGAATGACCACGTGTCCCGAGAAGGGGTCTTGCTGGAACATCCAGTCGAAGGCAGACTGCAGTTTGTCCTCCGGCACGACCCATGCGACCAGCGAGCCCGGGGCCAGGTTGGTCGCCATCAGGGTCTGCCGCACGCGTCGAATGACTCCCGCTTCCAGCATTGCGCGAATTCGCTCGGTCACCACGCCAATCGGCAGCTCCGCGCGGGCGGCAATCTCGCCAAATGGATCCCGGGAGAAGCCTTGAATTCGGTCTTCGGAGACGGCGAGTATCTGCGCATTGATCGGGTCGCTGATTTCGACTGGTATCATCAGAGTGGACAAATTGTTAAGCCTTCCAGGGTGCAGCCAGACTGCAAAAAGATATCTTATTGTACTCTCTGTCACCTGCGAGAGGACTGTGTTACAGGAAAATGAGCCGATGATGTTTGAACATGCCACCGCTGATTGGCTGAATTCGTGGCGAACAATTGGTTGTATGGCTTTATTTTTGGGTTTACCATGGCGACTACAAAGTCGCGTCCCGATCACAGACGAGCGCCATCAACATCAAAGTGCTAACGAGAGAGGTTCACGCACAAGGAAGACTTTGCTTAACGACGTTCCTTCTCACCGCATATCCATGGAACGTTATCGATTTGCGAGGCGATTAGAGCGAAAACTGGGTACTTTTCCGCTGTGGCAATCGTTTGATGTCGGATGTAAGTTGATGTTTCCAACCAGGCGCTCCGACAGAGCTTATGTACTGGTGCGAGGGGCTAACCACTTATCGATAAAGGGCAGCGACATAGCGCTTTTCTGTTACCAGCATAAGGGCAAAAGAGATATTCTGGTTTACCGAGTTAACCTCAAATATGGGCCAACCAGGCCAACGTTACAGGTAAATAATCTCCTTGACTATTTAAACTCTTTCCCATTTGCAGTGGATGTGACCAATAAGCGTGGAAAAGAGATTAGCAATAGCTATTCAGTAACTAATAGGGAGAGTATTATCGCGCATCAAGACCTGATCGTTCACAGAAATTATGCGATCTATGACTACTTACCAGTTACTGACAGCCTGCGCATTTTTCTGTCTATTGACATCAAAAATAATCGGTTTCCTGATGAAGATAGAATCGACTTCTATGGTCTCAGTAGTAACCCAATTACAGGCAACAAAATGAAGCCGTCCGAATTTTACAAACAATTTGGCCTTCCAATGGCAAAGGGTGAATAAGAGCGCCTAACAGACGCTGTCCTCTGCGCCGACCGGACGGCAAAGTATGTCCACTTTTTTATCACAACTATTTTTTAACCTTCATCACCAACACTCGATCCCCCAGGTTTATGGCGACCCCGTCGTCCGCGAATTGACAGAGGTTGTTGTTCTTGAACTCCCCGATATCGCTATATCGGGCATAGTTGCGTTTTACTAGGCGCAGAATGGGGCGGACCACGCCGGTCTGTGTGTCAATGGCAACAACGGCGCGAACGGCATACCATGGATACTCGCTAATTTTGATTTTCTCATCGACCGTGCAGTCAATGGTTGGAACGTTTGCGTATTCTGCCACCGAAAAACACTCATCCATTGCGAATGAGACCAGAGTTGTTGGTCCCACATAACTAAGCGACCGGTCAAACGGGTCCAGCTTCGGGGTTTTGCCGGAGGGAGTTTTGAGCTTGACGCCGTTCCCGCCCGTCTGATCTTGGAGATAAAGGCTCCGCTCGGATTTGTCGCCTGGATAGGGTCCATAATTGATCTGGACTAAACGGCCCGTGACTTCAGAAACGGTGCAGCGAGTTATGCCAAATAAACAGTTGGCTATGTATAAAAGATCCCTGCCCTTGTATACGTACGTCTTTTCCAATGCAGGGTTTGCGGCCACGAAATACTCACCTGCCATTGCCAACTGGCTGGGTCTGAACCGTAACCTTATTAAACCTGGTCGCATATCGTCTTTGTAAATAGTAAATCTATCGTCATGAAACGCCGAAAGACTGCCTCCGATAGACTTTAACTTAAACATTTCCGGGTGAGTACGGAAGATTTTGAAGAGGTCTGCATCAGACATTTCACCGATGACAATCCCATTATTGACGGGAAAGGTTCTTTGAAATATACGCTTGTGCTCACCATTGATGAACCATCCAGCGTACACTTTCGAATTTGCGGTTATGGCAGCAAAACCGCCTGTCAAGTGTTGCACCCTGGTAACTGGATCCGGGAAGCGAATCGTTTCTACCTGGGCGTGTACCCTTAGCGCAATCATCAATAAGCCAGCGGTAAGAAGCAACATGTTCTGGGCACTCGACTTCGCACCCATTGCCCTGATGCAGTGTATTACTCGTTGATGAATAGTGGCGACTCCATGCGTGCGAGATTTCATTTTTTATGTCCAGTCTGCTTTGGCTTTGAGTGTTTAACCGGAATTTGAACGTAGGCCTTCGGCATTGTGATTACAAACAATTGTTGGCGATGCATAAACGCCAATTTGTCATTTGAAATTGGGCAGAGAATTCGGCTCAAGTTGAAGCCTAGTGTTTCACCGTAGGGTTCTCCCGGAGGACCGCCTTCGCGTTCTAACAACCTGGCTAATGGTCTTGTAATCCCAGACTTCCTGTCAACAATTGCCAGTGTTCTTAATGTATAAAAAGACAGGTCAGACCGTCCAAGCTCAGGTTCTTCCGTAATATCCAGAATCGGCGTTTTGGCAAGCTCGGCGATGGAGAACGTTTCTTCTTCAACAAACATGGCAACCAGATTCTCGCTTAGAATACACGTTGTTTTATCACGATATTCTAATTGGACATCATTGCCGCTTGGTGACCTAAGGCGTATTGGGTTTTGCGAATAATTGCTTGGAATGTAATACTGTAATTCTTTGGGATGGAGACTGTTGGCGTGAGCGGTGATTCTGTACAACCTGCCTGACACAGGATCAAATACAATAGGGCCGTCATCTGTTTTCCACTTTTGTGTGGAAACGGCCACCCAGTTCCTATAGATATGCATGAACCCTTGCTTGTCGTCGAACGCCAACAAATAATCCCCAAATATTTCGATATCACGGGACGCCATCGGCAAGGTATTAGGCAACGTCAAAACTAAATTCATCGATTTCTTAGTTGTGACGAACACGTTGTTATCAGACACTGTAATGATTGATCCGTCGTTGGTCAGGCCAATGAATTCACCTTTTAAGTCGGGCCATGTCGACTCCAGAACTGGTTTCAACCCGTGATCCAACTTCCAGATAGACAACTTATCCTTATTTTTACTTATGATTCTCATACCGAATTTAGTATTCTGAATCTGGTCCGGATAGTCTGGTAACTGTATTCTTCTAGTTTGAGCCGACGAAGAAACCTCGATCAACAACACAATTGTTGCAAGCATAGATGCGAATAATATTCTCAAGGTTAGAGCCACTATGGAACTCCGAGTTCTTCAGATGGTCATTCATTCATTCGACGAAACGAAAATCATTCAGTTACCAAAACCAAAACGAGGTCCGGCAAAATGCCGGACCTCGTGATTTTAATCAAACAGCAACTTACTTGGAAGCCATCTCCAGGCGCTTGCCGACTTCGTTCCAGTTGACCACGTTCCACCAGGCCTTGAGGTAGTCGGGTC
>JBDUAM010000555.1:0-4752 GCA_040004655.1 Chthonomonadales bacterium
GGACCAGTAATGCATCATGTACAACAATTTCAGGTTTCGAAGCGATGGGTGGATCATGTGGGACAACAGGCTTCTTGGCAGATCGCAACTGTTGGCACAGGGCAATTTCAGCTTCTATAAACGGCAACACGGCCTGCCGGCTGAAACGCTCAACCACGAGCTTCTGAGCACGTCGTACTTTTTGCTGAGCAGATGCCGGACGCTTAGACAAAATCCGCATGATCGACTGCAGGTGCTTGGTATCAGGTTTAATGCAGTTGTGCCCCTCAAAGTGAGGGTATTTCGAGGCTAACTCGTTGTCAACTGGTATTAATTCAAAATTGAGCGGGTAACCGACGTCCGAATTCAGGATATCTTCAAACGCTCCCCAGGCAGGCGATACAACAGGCAGACCCACCGCCATCGCTCGCAAGAGATCGCGGCACGATCCTTCTCCTCTACTGGGTTGAATATAGGCGTCTGCGTCCGTGAGTTGGGCTTCTCTGGCAGTGTGCGACCTTCCGGCACATTCCAGCTTAATATTTTCGCAATCGATCAGCCCTTTACTGTAATTACGACGCAGGTGAACGTCAATTTCCGCTTCCGCGCTCTGCAATGTACTACCGTCCAAATCGAGAATGACGATTTTCAGTTCAATATCACTCGTCGATTTGAAGGCGGTAACGAATGCATCCACCAGAATATCCCAGCCCTTATATAGTCCCCAATCCACGAAGGAGATAAATCGAAACGGTCCGTTCCGAATTGCACTGGTCACATCTGGTGTTCGTAGGTATTCAGGTTCAATAGTCGGAGGGATTACCGCAATCTTCGCTTGAGGTACTCCCGAATTTGCAAAGGTATTGAGATTGAATTTGCTTGCCACCCATATTCGATCCACTTGTGACAACAGTTCTACTGCGCTGGAATCGAGGCGGTCGGTCTCGAACCAGGTTCTGGCAATTGTAATTTCCGCAGTAGAGAGGTGGCGTTGTTGTAAAATGGGAAGGTCTACGACTGCAATTCCTGCCAATTGGTTGGGCGCAACTACGTTGGATTCAAGCGCGAACTGATTGCTTGAACCAAGCTCGATATTGCCAGTATTCCAGGGAACGGCGATTAATCCAAATGCAGGATCGAGCAAAGTAAGGCTGGTACAAATATCCCTGCAATCGTCGCCGAATTCGCCAGATGCAAGGGCGGGGCCAACAACAACAATATTCTTCACATTTGTCGAGCCACGAGAAGAGGCAAGCTCAGGAACATGGTTCTGCGGTGCGGGCTGAATCGGCGAATGCCCAAACTCAATACCGATAGCCCTTGCCATGAAATTGACCATGTCGAGCACTGTGGTCGGCATATTGGTGGCATCATCGATATATCCCAACTTCCGCCGATGATCCCATGGTTTGGCAACTGTCAGATATCGGTAGAATGCGCTCAAAAATGAAAAAACGAAACCGTGCATTCCATCCTGATAAGCCTGCAAGGTATCGTAGTGAAGATTCCACTCTCTGACAAAAACCGTTAGCTGCACGTCCCAGGTATGTGGTCTGTCTAAGCTAACCTGGATGGACCCCTCACGAGAGGTATATCCGTTCGCTTTCGAGATGTAGTGTGTAATATCGTCGAAGGCATAGTGCACGACGGCTTGGTCAACGCTCTCAGCTTCAAATTTCTTCACTTCACCATCTACCTGGATAACGCCGTGCAACAGATGATTGTAGTGAAAGCTCCCCTTCTTCAGCAGTTGCTCTCTGGAGTATCCAGGCCAACGAACGGGGCTCTCCATCCACTTTCCAAATATCTTGGTCCTGAATGGGAATTTCGCAGCGACATAGTCTGAGGAATCCGTCTTAAGGAAGTCTTTAATGACAGGGACCAATGAAGCCGGTACCCGTTCATCGGCGTCGAGATAATATATCCATTCGCCTGACGCGTGTTCGACTACCATATTACGAAGACCGTCGAAATCATCGGACACGGGAACGGAAATGACTTTCGCGCCCAGAGATTTACTGATCTCCGCCGTGCGGTCTGTGCTTTCATTGTCCAGTACAATGACTTCTTTGCACCATCCGGTGAGTGATAGAATTGCATCGGCAATCTGACTCTCTTCGTTCTTTGCCAGAATACAGCCCGTTACCGTTGGCATTTTGGCAGACGTTTTGCCGGACTTCTTAGCAAAGACAGGTGCATCGCTTAGAGATGAGGCAGTTGCAATGACTGCTTCAGTTGGCAAAGTTGTGATCTGTAGCCATTCTCCCGGGCCATTGATCGCAATCTCGCGCATGAACGAGAGGATTTCCGCCATTGAGGAGGGCACTTCATCTGAACCGGTATCAAGTCCATCTTTTCGTCGCTTATCCCAGAGTTTGGCTCGGGATATGAATCGATAGCACGCCGCCATGAACGCGAGCACGAACCCATGTGTTCCATCTTTGGGAGCTTCTTTCAGGTCGTAATACCACTGCCAATCGACCATAAAGTGCGCAATCTGGGCTTTCCAGTGATGGCTAAGATTATCTAAGTCGAGGTTGTCCGCTTCGCCGCAGGTGTAGCGGTTCATTTTCGTGACGTATGCATCCAGATCATCATATGAGAAGTGGCTGATGGCGAGTTCATGCTGGTGAGAAGGAAAACTGAGAGTCTTGCCATCAACCTCAACCCCTGAATGGAGTCTACTGCGATAGGTGAACTTTTCTCGCTTCAGAAGCTGCGGTCTTGTATAACCGGGCCACCAACCGCAATGCTCGATCCACTTTCCGCAGAAATAGTTCTTAAAGGGAATAATAAGTGCGTCGAAGTCTCCTTCTCGATGCGTAACAAGTTGCGTGAGTATAGCGGCAAGGGCTGGATGTACTCGTTCATCTGCATCCAGAAAGAAGATGTATTCTGTAGTTGCGTATTCCTTTGCCAGATTACGAGCGCCATCGAAGTTTGTTTCGCTCGCGGCAGAGATAACCCTTGCTCCCAGTGACGCAGCAATCTCGGCCGTACAATCCGTACTCGAGTCATCAATAACCAGAACTTCAGATACCCAGGGCAACAGGCATCTGATGGCGCCCTCAATGCGCTTCTCCTCGTTTTGCGCGAGGATACAGCCGGTTATAATCGATTCCGAATTACCAGCAAGCTGAACACGAGTCAAGGACGACTTTGATTTGCTCGTAGTTGTACGCGCTCGCTGAGATTTTGCAGGAATTGGGGTGCAGAGCGCCCACCGCATTTGACCGGGGCGCTGCTCATCCAACCACTGCATTTTAAGCCCATCTGGAATGGACGAAAGAAACTGATCTAATTGGGCTGGGTCGCGTTCCGCAAGCCCGACTCGCAGGGAATCATCGAAGTCCTTAGGCGTACGCTGTTGGGAATAGGCTAATTCCACAGTATGCGTGGACCTGAGACTTGTAAGAAGGCGATCCGTCTCCTCCATACTGACAAAGTCATGGAGTTCAATCATCAACCGAGTACTCTTAAGTCTGTCCTGGTCTAATGAACTTATGAGATCATATTCAGCCCCCTCAATATCCACGATCAGGAGACTGGTTTCGGTGAGTAGAGGGTTAACCAACGCTCCGCTTGCTTCACCGTACATATACAGGCGTTCTACAACGCCGTTAAGATGGGCTAATTGAAGACATGTCGACTGCGCCAGCGCGTTTGTATCAAAGGCGAACGCTTTTGCCCCTGGTAACCACATTGCCGCACCAACGGCGTAATATCCCTCCCCAGACCCAATATTGACTATCGTATTAAGGTTGCTATTGGTGCGTTGAGCTTCCAGCCATTGCTGCAACTCCTTTTCATAAGTCCCCAGGAGTTTGGGGTAGAGGGAAGAACCAACGGAGTAATCCACATATCGCATTCCGTTGAAAGGACCAGAAAGGACATGGTGGTGGAACGGACCGTAGATCGCAGTCTTCAGGTGCTCTTGGGGGCTCAATTATTCCTCACATGGTAGAAATTTTCAATTGCCAGATATTGGGATGATAAGGTAATCACCAATTTACGGTGATTGACGGTGATTTCAGAATTTCATCGGGTGAACAAGGCGCAGCGGTATGAACGGACAAGTTTAATAATTCAACTTACTTATTACCGTTACCTGCCGATAATTGATTTAGATACTACCGTTACTCGCAGGTGGTCCGCCGTAGATTCCAATGCTGGACTGCACGCTCTGGAGAGCATCTTCCTGCAGCATCCAATTCAACCCTGCGCCATCGCCGCGCAGCCCCATGAATCTAGCGAGATCATTTTGCTCTGTCGTTAAATATGGGGAGCAGACCACATCGTCCAACGCCTTGATTTGCAGAACTCCAGGGTTCGGTAACGCTATTGGGTCTGCTTGATCGAATGGTTAAATAGTTTAGCTCCTGCCTAATAAGCCAGCGTGACGGTCGTGTTACTTCAAATGGGTAAGTACTACCGGCCTGCGGGTTTATATCGTCAAGTCTTCGGTTTTGAACGGAAAATACGCCGGAATAATGCAACAGTTCCTAATGCAAGCAAGGCATAAAATCCCAACACCAAATAGAATAATGCCCCAGCGACGATGATAAAGCGAATTGCTTCGCCAACAACCATTTGTCTAAAAGAGCCTTTGACAACGAGAAACATATACGGCAACCAAAGTACCGTAATCCCGATGAGACCAATCTTCAGGCGCGGGCCAACCCGAAATGTTTCTAACACTAAAACCAGGCCATACCACAATAAGTAGTCGAAGTCCCCCTGAGTGAATTCATCAAGCAGAAAGGTCACTGCAAC
>JBDUAM010000026.1:0-4742 GCA_040004655.1 Chthonomonadales bacterium
ACCCCTCAAGGTAGAGGATGCGCCGTTTCAGGTCTGTGATTTGCATCTGCGCGTTATCTGATTTGATTTCGGCACGCGACGCTTGTCCGGCCGCGTCGCCCGCGGCTTTGTACAGCGAGTAATTCATCAGAAAATCCAAAGGGTCACTCCTTCAATACTTTCCGGACCAGGTCATTTGTGTCGAATTTGGTCCATGGACGCCTGAGTTTTGTTCTTATCGATATCATATTTCACCTTGAGATAGAGCGTGAACTGGACCACTGGCTCGATGACAACCGGATTTACCACATGGTCGAATCCTTTAGCGCTAAGACCGTTGAAGTAGAATGTTCGTCCTTTGCGAGTACCTACTATGATGTACTTCTGGCGATAATATCCCGCGGTCACATCCTCCGATTCGGCGGCGGTGTAGCTGTCATACATCTCGGTAGGATAGTAGACGGCTGGCTTTTCGGCGTAGACCTGGGCAGGCTGCTTCAACTTCGTTCCGAGGAGTTTCTCGTATCGCATCGACTTCTGTTTTAGGACCTTCGCGGCTTCTTCCATCAGTCGATTCTGGATGGCGGTGGCGTCCTTGACGATATAGTCGACCTTGATCAAGTCGTATACCTGCGACTTTGCTGCGGCGAGGATCAGCCTGTCCAGCAGAGTCTTGTTTTTGTAATGCACTGCAATATTCTTCTTCAACTCGAATCCAGTTAACTTTTCGCGGGCGATATCGGAGTTGACCTCGAAGCTGTAGATCTTGGTCTGCGCCACGAAATCGACATACATATCTTTCTGCCCGACGCCGAGCTGCTTAAATTCCGCGGTGAGTTGGGAGAGCACGAGGTCCATCTTCACGTTGCAATCGGCAACCGTGCCGCCCTCCTGCGCGATTCCAAAGACGGCGACATACTCGTCCGCCAGCACGTTGACCAGTACGTTGGCCTCCACAAACATACTGCCCGCAGGCGGCATGTCTTCTTTGGCGATAACAACTTTGTTGCGCTCATGCTGCTCGGCCCTGGCGCTGCCGCCTTGCTGAGAGTATGCGCTGTTGCCACTAACTTGCGCGGTGCAGATGCTGGCAGCGAGCGCGAGGAGTGTGAGAACAGAGAGAGTAGTTTTCAAAGAAGCCTCCTTCAACTGGTAACGGGATTGGATGTGTTCTCAGATTAGCATGAATTGGGGGCGATTGCGATTCTCTCAACTGCAGGGATGCTTGGGCGAAATTTTGAATTGATCGGTAAGTTGGATCAAGCAGCCGATGGAAAGCCCGATTAGAAGATGCAACTAAGACTTGAGCAAAGAATAATATATGCGAAAAGTTGGTGAAAAGTGGCGGAGAGGGCGGGATTCGAACCCGCGACACCTTGCGGCGTACCCGCTTTCGAGACGGTCCAGTTTGGTCCGTCTCTTCTTTTTGTGTCCATTCATTAGGAATTTACTCGCGAGGTTGTCTTATTTAGTCCGTATGGTTATTTTCTGTTTGCGCTGTCTTTCCTGTTGGTCCCCAAATGGTCCCCAAGGTACCTGGTATTAAAGGGCTCAAATCTGAACGGCGTCAAGAGCCCTATTTTAACAAGGCGCTTGGCAAATGCAGCGCTCAATTAGGTAGAGCTGGGAGCACAACAGTTATTGGTTAAAATGGCATATATCGAACTCACGCGTGAAGATCCCCACACGTCAGAATCTATCTTTCATCTTGAATTCATGGTCTGCCGGGTTATATCAAGCTCAATCCGCGCGGCGGCAAAGTCTGGAAACTCACTTACAATCTGTTCCAGTGATTCAATGCACCGTTTGTAATCACCTATGTTGCGTTCAAGCAGTGCAAGTTCTAGCCTGCCCCTATAGGTTCTGAGCCCCGTATCGACACTGCGGAAATATCCGTCCTCTTTCGACTCAACGAGTTTGTTCAAGCACTGCCTTGCCTCATCAAATCTACCAACCTGTTGATAAAGTTGTCCTGTAAGAAACAAGAGTTCTCCATCGTCAGCATAGAACGTTCTGCCTCGTTCGTTAACGGCGACAGCCTCAGCAATTTGACCATCGCTCATCAGCGCGGTCGTCAGCAGTGCATATGCCTTTCGGACAATGCTGTCCTTCCAGTGGGAAGAATCTATTGAACGGCGCAAGTATTGCGCTGCGACTACAAATTCCTTGGTCGCGTAGAGATGTGTCATACCGAGATTAAAGAGAATGAATGGGTGGTTTGGTCTATCTTTAAGGTCCAGTTCCAATTGCCTAAAATCCCTTTGCCTCTTTCGCGACTGCCCTTCTGGAGATCTGTCATAGTTAGTATGAACAACGAATATCTCTGAAGGAAGCACCTCAATATTTGCTCGGCGTAATGACGGAATAACTTGCTCGTGCATTCGGAATTCGAACCGTACATCCGGACGATTTGGGAAGATCTTCACGTGATCGACAATCGTCTCACCAGTTTCGCCTGCACCAGGTGGAATTCTAACACTGACTTCAAATGCCATATCTAGACTCAAATTCTGTTCAACGAGAGATCGAAGCTTGACTCCGCACTCCTCAGGAATTACATCGTCTGCATCCATCCAAAAGATGTACTTGCCCTTGGCGAGCGCGAGGCTCTGGTTTCGAGCGGCAGAAAAGTCATCACACCACGGAAATTCATAGACCATTGCCCCACAAGCGGACGCAATCTCGCGCGTCTGATCTGTCGAGCCAGTGTCCACCACAATCATTTCATCCACATAGGGAGCGATACTTTGTAGGCATTCTCGAATTCTCGCCTCTTCGTTTCTAACAATCATGCAAAGCGAAAGGTTCAACTTTGAAGGGGCCTTGACGGTTTTCTTGCCCGCTGCGGTCGTTGTTCCTCTCTTAGTCATTTTTACCGGCTTTGTGGTCCAGTGCGTAGCGTTGACTGGTGCGACCGATTGAGGAAATAGTGCATTCAGTCGTTCCCGCACACACATAGTCGAGCGTTCCCAGTTCCAACCGGCAGCACAATGTTCTTGAGCAAGTTGCCCTCTCTCTTGAACCTGTTCCGGTTTATCATGAATCCACCGAAGTGCATCTATCAATGCAGGGAGATCCGGTTCGAGCATCCATGGCATGGGGTCCGACGAATGTGGCCCTACATACATGCCTTCTTCAAATCTACGACGAAATGGTACGCGAAGCGCCATCGAATCGTCCAGATAATCGTCGGTTGAGCCACCCGCCGTTACGATGGCTGGTAAGCCGCATGCCATTCCTTCCAGGGGTGGCAATGCAAAACCCTCCCCACGATAGGGTAGTAACGTACACGTACACGCACGATAAAGGCTCGCCAACTCATCTTCACTCAGGTCATCCTCCATATAGATTATTTCTGGCGCATTGGGGATTTGTTGAGCATCCAAAAACTCCTGCCTCAATGTCTGCCCTTAATAAAAGGTCGAAGTGCCCATGTCCTTAACTATCAGAGATACGTCATCCGATGCAGTAAATGCGCGTAAGTAGGCATTTAAGAGTAGGTCTGCCCCTTTGCGCTGAAGGGCGCCGCCAACGAATAGAAATCTCGTTCTCTTCGTGGTTGGAATAGGGTATTTTGGTCCCTCTGGACTGAACACATCCAGACGTACTCCTTCCGGTATCAAGTGAACTTTCTCGGCGGGCACTCCAGACCTAACATAGACGTTTCGAACGAACCGAGTATTTGCCCAAACCTGATCAGCGCTATTTGTTGCGCCTTCAATCCAGTCCATTCCGGGAAGATGGCTCCACTCCCATGGCTGCATCACTACGAGCTTTCCATGTTCAGGTCGTGACCAATCGGAAGGAAATCGATGCCTGACTATCACGTCCGGTGGACCAGACAAAGGAGCGCCGATTCTCCCAAAGAGATGAGCAAAACGTGGATGATCTGTACTGGTCAGCGTATGCCAGGGAATTTTACGTTCAGAGAACGAGAGTTCAATATCTTTGCAGTCCAGAAGGCGCAGGCAGATCTCGCGGTTTACATGGGCAAGACTTGAAAGTAATGTCTGATCACCTTCCCACAAAACTCTCAATGGTCTGCCAAAATGTGTTGTAAGATCGACTTCTCGAACGGGGTCGAGTTGAACCATATTGGAAGGCGGTCTTTGTGGTGGTCCGGATTCTATTTTGGTTTTACTTGATTTATCGTTTGACGACGCCTTAGCCTTCGTTAATTCTGCTACCTGATTACTGATATGAGATTGTGTGATTGAAAACGCTTGTACCATAGAATTGCGGCGAGCTTCGGCACTTCCAAATCCGTGCCAAGCAACCACCACTGGTTGTGGTGATTGATTCTGCCCGACAGTGCTGTTCCAGTCGTCAGAAATTATCGTAACTCCTGATCTCAATGCCGGATTCTGTTCGAGTACTTTAATAACCGCTTCGTTGTCCTCCCAGGCCGAAGCTACCGGATAGTGATTCCAGACGGCTTCCAGGAAAACGAGTGCCTGCGGGCAGTTTTTCACGTGCATTACGCCGTTATTGTAGTAAGGCGGATTGCCATGAGTCACCATCCCGAGCCACGACGATTCGGGTGCGGAGCTCCTCATATCCCTTCCCATATCGACGATCAGGGTATCCGCGTCCATCCAGAATATATATTTGTACTTTCTGCGCTTGAGAAGGTCAATTAGAACTGGTATCTTGTCCCACATGGCAGGGCGCTCAGATTGCTGCGGACCGTACTGGCATACATAGTCCATATTGTGCAGTTTGGCGTACTGCTCGTGTCGCTGGCGAGTGATGTCGAGAAGTCG